>CAZPJJ010000250.1:0-6489 GCA_964586535.1 uncultured Acidobacteriota bacterium
CGCTCCTGGCAGGGAAGGAGCCGCCGCGCAAAGCGATCATGCTGACGAACACGCTCGCGCGCGGGCCCTACTACTATCCTAGTCGTGCGCTCATCGATGGCGAGTGGAAGTACATCCGCAACCTGCGCCCCGATCGCGAGGCTCCGCTCACGCGCCGCAACGATGTCCACGACGCGCTACCGCACATGCCCCCCGCGATGCAGGAACTCACGCGGCGCCGTCTCAAGCCGCCTGCCGAAGAGCTGTATTTCCTGCCCGGCGATCCCTACGAACTTACGAATCTCGCCGCCGATCCGCGTCACGCCAGCCGGCTCGCGGCGATGCGCGCCGCCCTCCGCGCCGAACTCGAGCGCACCGGCGATCGCTTCATCGAACTCTGGGACCTTCCCCCCGGCGCCCCGGATCGCTTCGAGGCGCTCTTCCCCTCCGTGCTGCGTCACGGCGATGTCACCTGCCCCCTCTGCGACGACGAGGAATAGTGGGGACAGTCGAGTTATGGGGACAGTCGAGTTAGCTCGACCGTCCCCGAAATTCGACTGTCCCCGAAACTCGACTGTCCCTATTGGTCGAGGGAGGGGTAGTCGGTGTAGCCGGTGGGTCCGGGCGTGTAGAAGGTGTCGACGCGGGGCGTGTTGAGGACGGCGCCGGAGCGGAGGCGCGCGGGAAGGTCGGGGTTGGCGAGGAAGGGCACCCCGAAGGAGACGAGGTCGGCCTCGCCAGCCTCGATCGCGCGGGACGCGGAGTTCCGATCGTAGCCGCCGTTGAGCATGAAGAGGCCCTCGCCGAAGGCGCGGCGCAGCAGGGGGGCCAGGCGATCGCCGGGTTCGTACATGACACCACCGACGGGGTCGATGACGTGCAGCAGACCGACGCCGCGCGCGCCGAGCTCGCGAGCTGCGTACGAGAACGTCGTTGCGGGGTCGGAGTCGCTCATCCCATTGAACGAGCCGCGCGGTGCCAGCCGCACCGCGACCCGCTCGGCGCCCCACACGCCGATGAGCGCCTCGACGACCTCGAGCAGGAGTCGCGCTCGATTCACCACGGGGCCGCCGTACGCATCGGTGCGATGGTTGGAGCCGTCGCGCAGGAACTGGTCGATCAGGTAGCCGTTGGCGCCGTGCAGCTCGACGCCGTCGAAGCGCGCCGCGAGCGCCCTCCGCGCGGCGCGTTCGAAGTCGTCGACGATGCCGGCGATCTCGTGCGTCTCGAGGGCGCGCGGTACATCGCGTGGCCTTTTGCCTTCGATGGTGTGCGCGTCCCCGGGGGCGGCGATCGCGGATGGAGCAACCGGCGCCTCGCCGCCCGGCTGGAACGAGCGGTGCGACACTCGCCCCACGTGCCAGAGCTGCGCGAGGATCCTGCCGCCTGCGGCGTGAACGCCCTCGACGACGTTTCGCCAACCGTTCTCTTGTTCGTCGGTATGGATGCCGGGGGTTCCGAGATAGCCGATGCCCTGCTGGGACACCTGCGTGCCCTCGGTGATGATCAGCGCCGCGCTCGCGCGCTGCACGTAGTACTCGCGCATCAGGTCGTTCGCCACGCGCTCGGTACCGGCGCGGCTGCGCGTCATCGGCGCCATGGCGATGCGATGCGAGAGCTGCGCGCCGTTCCAGCGGAGAGGCGTAAAGAGCGAGTCGTCGTTCCGCGATTCTTCCATGCCGGTACTCCTGGTGCTGATCGTCAGAGGTGCGAGAGACCGCCGTCGACGGCGATCTCGCCCCCCGTCATGTAGGAGGAATCGTCGCTCGCCAGGAAGAGCACCGCGTTCGCCACTTCCTCCGGCTTGCCGAAGCGCTTCATCGGATTCGACTCCGCCATCGTCTTCATGAAACCCTCGGTCTCCGCGGGGGGCATTCCCAGTTTGTGATAGATGGGAGTCTCGATCGGGCCGGGAGAGACGGCGTTGACGCGAATGCCGCGGGAGAGCAGCTCCGCCGCGGCCGTACGCGCGAGCGAGCGAAGCCCGGCCTTGGAGAGCGCATACGCAGTGGTTCCCGGGAAGCCCTTCACGTTGACGACGGACGTGTTGAAAACGATCGATGCACCCTGCGGAAGGTGAGGCAACGCCTCCTTCACGAGGAACCACGGGCCCTTCAGGTTGATGGCGACCATCTTGTCGAAGGCGTCCTCGCCGAGATCGGCGAGCGGCGCAAAGAGGCCAATGCCGGCGTTCGCGAAGATGACGTCGAGTCGTCCGTGGCTTCCCGCGATCTCGGCCACGAGTGCGCGAATGGCCGCGGGATCGCCAGCGTCCGATTGCAGCACGGTGGCCGTTCCGTTCAGTTGTCGTTTGGCCTCATCGACGCTCTTCGCGCTCGATCCTGTGACGATGACGGTCGCTCCATGCTCGCGGAAGAGACGAGCCGTCGAGAGTCCGATGCCGGTGGTCCCGCCGGTTATCAAAGCGATCTTGCCGTCCAATTTCCGATTCATGGCTGTAGCTCCTTGTGATGGTGTGTTAGTGACGCGCTTGCAGAAGAGGTTACACGGCGCGGGCGTCTTCGCGAGCGAAAGTTCACTCAGGCGCGACGGGAGATGCGCCGCGCGATATCCGCGACGGTGGTCTTGTGCAGTTCGGCGCCAACCGAAGACTCGACGCGCCGGATCACGTCCTCGAGCACGGGAAGGATGTGCCGTCCGACCAGACACTTCGGACTCGGGGCGCTGTGGTGCGTGCAGATCAGGGGAGTGTCCTCGGTGGCACGATAGACGTCGTCCAGGTGGATCTTCGTGGCTGGCTTGCCGAGCATCGCGCCTCCGCCAGCGCCCAATCTCGTGGCGACCAAGCCAACTCGCCGCAGCCGACCCATCACTTGGCGCAGAAACGCCGCATTCGTGTTCACGCTCCGCGCCAGCATCTCGGAGGACACCGCCTCACCGTCACGCAGGGCAAGCGCGGCAAGAACGTGCACGGCGAGAGCGAAGCGGCTGCTGGTCATGATGTGTGTAGTTTACTCGCTTACATTTTTTCCGCAAAAGCCGTCCTTCGGGGACAGGCGAGAGAGGGGGACAGGCGAGAGAGGGTGCCTGTCCCCGTCGGGAGGTCAGAGACGGACGAGGCTGGGGACGCCGGCTTCGACGGCGAAGCTGGCGAGTGTCGAAACGGGCGAGTCGGGCGAGAAGGCGTTCTCGACGGCGCGGAAGTCAGTGCGCCAGAAGTTCTCGTCGACGGTGCAGAGCACGTAGCCGCGCTTGAGGCCATCGAAGAACTTGATGTGCGGATTGGCAGGCAGGGTCGCGCGGACGAGCGGGACGTTCTCGTCGCCGAAGAACGACGAGATCGACGTTCCGACGAACTCGACGCCGACCGTCGCCGAAGCGGGGTCATCGAAGTTCTGCTTCAAGTCGGCCGCCCACGACGAGTGGATGTCGCCGGTGAGCACGACGGGGTTGTTCGGCTTCGCCGTTGCGAGGAAGTCCATGATTCGCTGGCGCTGGACAGGATAGCCGTCCCAAGCGTCCATGTTGAAGAAGCCCTTGAGACCGAGCAGCGAGCCGAGATCCCACTTCATCATCATCACTTGCTGCGCGAGCACGTTCCACGTCGCCGTCGACGAGCGCAGCCCGTCGAAGAGCCACTGCTCCTGCGTGCCGCCGGTCAACGTCGCGGACGGCGCGAGTGCGTCGGCGCAGAGGAACTGCAGCCCGTCGCCGCAAGGCTGATCCGTGCGGTACTGCCGCGTGTCGAGCACGTACAGCTCGGCGAGGCTACCGAACGACAAGCGCCGGTAGAGGGTCGTCTCGTTCGTCGAGACCAGGCGCGATGGACGAATGGGCATCGACTCCGCGTAGACACGATAAGCGTTCTCGCGGCGCCTGATGAACTCCTGAATGGTCTGCGGATCGTTCGGATCGACCTCCGGGATGAACGAGGCGTAGTTGTTCTCCACCTCGTGATCGTCCCAGGTCACGATGAACGGACACGACTCGTGCATCGCGCGCAAGAAGGGATCGAGCCGGTACTGCGCGTAGCGCTGCCGGTACTGGTCGACCGTCTTCGTCTCCGGCCCAGCGTGCTGGCGCGGAAGCCGCGGGTCGGTATTGGTCGCGTACTCGTAGATATAGTCGCCCACCATGACGACGAAGTCGGCGTCCTGCTCGACGGCGTCGCGCCATGCCGCGTAGAAGCCCTGCTCATAGTGCTGGCAAGACGCGAGGACGAGCCGCATGCGCGTGTTGCGCACGCCAGGCGCGGGGAAGGTGCGCGTGCGGCCGATCGGGCTCGCCACCCCCATCGCGTGGAAGCGGAACCACAGCCAGCGGTCCGACGGCAGCCCCTGCGCGAACGCGTGCACGGCATGACCGCGCTCGGGAAGCGCTCTCACGGCGCCGCGGCGGATCACCTGCGTCATCGCCGGGTCGGTCGCGATCTCCCAGCGCACGTCTACCGGTACGGGTTCCATGCCGCCGCCCGGCTCGAGCGGCTCGGGCGCGAGGCGCGTCCAGAGGACGACGCTCGTCGCGTCGGGATCGCCCGAGGCGACTCCCAGGCAGAAGGGCGCGGGCGCCGGCTCGAACGAGCCTCCGGCAACCCCCGCCAGTGACGGAAAGCCGCCCACGGCGAGCGTACCGGCCGCGAGACCCATGCCTTGCATGAAGCGTCGGCGACTCGAGTCCGCCGGCCCGAGGACCTCGATCCGCGGGCGCACCTCGCCCGCCGGCGCCGCACCGCCGCGGCGCCCGTGACCAACCTTTTTCATGACAAACCTCCGTTGGGAAGATATCTAGACGGTAGCGGATCGCACCCCACGTGCCGTCACGGACAGGTCAAAAGAGGGTGACGGGATCGAAAGACGGGCAACGGCGAACACTCTCCGACTCGAGAGAGCACTCAGGTTCGGAGCCATTGACCCGAATGAAAAAAACTTTCTGGCGCGCCGGATTTTTCGCTGAATCTTGACGGGGTTAGCAATTCTCGACGGGCCGCGGCCGCTTCGCCGGGCCCTTGCCACATCGGAGGGATGAATCATGGTGACGAAACGCGTTCTGCTCGGTGCCCTGTGCTGTTGTCTTGTCCTCGCCGGGTCGTTCGGCGCTTCCTACGCGACCGCGATCCGCGACGTCCGGCTCTACGCCGACTGCGACGGCTACACCGTCTATGCGGTCGGCGAGAACTTCGAGGAGGGCGAGTCCCTCGTCGTCGACTACTTCTTCTTGCTCGACTACCTCGGCCCGGATCCCCTCGGTGAGGATGTCAGCATCTCCGGTTCGCTCACGCTCACCTGCGAGCCCTTCCAGGCCGATCTCGGCAAGACGACCTGCACGGTTCGTGAGAGCTTCTCCGAGACGTGGGCGCAGGCACTCGGGAGCGACCTCGCGTGCGGCCAGTACCAGCTCGACTCGACCAGTGGCGGCGGCGTCTGCGAGACCATCCCGACGCGCTGGGTCTGGACCGACGTCTTCGGCGGCCAGCAGTGCAACCGCTTGCCCGCGACCGGCTTCGATGATCCCGACAACGACGAGTACCCCGACTGGAACGGCTTCCTCGACTGCCCCTGTGATCCGGAAGAACCCGGCGTCGAGATCTGCCGCACGCCCGGTTTCTGGGGAACTCACGCAGGTACAGAGAAGAAGAACAGCACCAACATCACCCAAGCCGTTCTCGACGCGGCGAACGGCATCGTGAGCGTCTGCGGTGAGACCGTCGACACGACCGCCCTCGACACCGCGGGTTCCGCGCTCGAAGGCATGTGCGTCGCGCCCCGTGGCGAGATCCGTCTGCAGCTCGCGCGTCAGCTCACGGCGGCGGCGCTCAACTGTGTCATGACCAACGGCGAAGGCGACTGCGCCGACGTCTCGATCGAAGAGACCTTCCAGGCCTGCGACCTCGCCTGCGCCAACGGCTGGGAGGACGAGTTCGGCGCCTGCATCGACGCGATCGACTGCTTCAACAACGGCGGCATCATGCTCGATTCCGGCATGTGCCAGATCGGCACCTGCGGCGGCGACGGCATCACCGCCTGCGACGGCGACGAGCGCTGCGGCTACGACGACGCGGGCGAGAAGATCGCGTGCGTTCCGCTCGAGGGGAACTGCCACGATCGCGCGCTCGTGAACGAAGAACTCGGCCTCGACTTCGATCCGCCGGGTCCCGCGGGCAGCTCGAAGAGCTGCAACACCGCGAACCGCAACAGCTGCACGCTCTTGGGCGGCTGCAAGTACTGATCGCCCTCGCGATCGATCGACACCAGGCCCGCTCGGCTCGCGCCGGGCGGGCCTTTTCTTGATCGCGCGTCACCTCACGACAAGGACCGGGAGGATGGGTCCGAGCGGATCGCTGTCCGAGTAGAGCACACGCTCGAGAAAGAGCCCCGAGGGCGGAGCGGTCCAGGCCGCGGGATTTCCGCCCTCGCGCGGAACGCGCGACGCATCGTCGAGCCACTCCGAGACCTGCGCGGGCTCGATCGTGCCCGCGGCCGCTTCGACGAAGGTGCCCACGAGCCGGCGCACCATCTTCCACAGGAAGTGCGAAGCGACGATGCGCACGAG
>CAZPJJ010000251.1:0-6448 GCA_964586535.1 uncultured Acidobacteriota bacterium
CGCACCTTCGATACCGCCCTACGTCTGCCCGACTACGCGCTCCTCCATGCGGGCGTCTACTACGACCACGGCCCCCTGCGCCTCTCTCTCGTCGCGAACAACTTGACGGACGAGGAACACTGGACCGGCGGCTATAACTTCGGGCGCGTCTTCCCAGGTCAACCGCGCAGCGTCCAGCTCGGCGCGAACTACCGCTTCTGAGGCGCGCGTGCGCGACAAGCACGTAGTCGATACTCCCGGAGCCGCGCCGGGAGGAGTGACCCGGACTACGACCGCCCGCGGGCGGCCGTGGCCATGGGTCGTCCACAGCGTCCTCGGCGTCCACGTCTCGGTCCTCATGGCGTTCGTCTGCCTGACCGGGACCGTGGCGACGCTGAGCCACGAGATCGAGTGGATCGTCTTCCCGATGACGCGCGCAGAGCGCGTCGAGGTGCCCGCGAGTTGGGGGGCTCAGTGGGACGCCGCGCGCGCCGTCTTCCCAGGGGCGACCTTCTCCGCGATCGCAAGGAAGGGAAGCGAGTCGAAGGCGGAGACTTACCTAGCGACGGTGGTCTCCGGCACCGATCGCGCCGGCGGCGATCTTCACGTCTACATCCGTCCGGCCGACGCGGCGGTGCAAGGATACTCGCGCGGCACGCCCTTTCACTCGTTCATGCGCGGTCTCCACTACTACCTCTTCGACCCCTCGTCCGTCATGTTCTATGTCGTCACCACGCTCGGTCCTCTCCTCCTCCTGCTCGCCCTGACCGGGATGACGCTGCACCGCGGTTGGTGGCGTCGCTTGCCCCTGCCGCCGCGTCGAACCGCGCGACCACGCGTCTGGTGGGGGCAAGTCCATCGGTTTACCGGCTCTCTCGCCATGCCCTTCGCTCTGATCATCGGTGTCACCGGGCTCTGGTATCTCGTGGAGAAAGCTGACTGGGTCGCGTGGGAAGGGGCCTACCCAGCACTCTCGGCGCCGATGAAACCGAGGGCAGCGCCGTGGACCGGCGACGACATCGACCGTTTTGTCGTCATCGCAGAGGGCGCGCTCCCGGGTCTCGAGGTCGTCCAGATCTGGCTGCCTTGGGATGCAATGACGCCCATCCAGGTCCAGGGTCGGCGCGGTGACCTGCTCGTCCGCAACCGTGCCAACCGTGTCGCGATCGACCCGGACACCGATCGCGTCGTCGCGGTCCAGCGCGCCGACGAAATGGGGGCACGACGCCGCTTCGTACATACGGCGGACCCTTTGCACTTCGGCGATTTCTGGGGTCTGCCGAGCAAACTGCTGTGGGCGCTCTTCGGCCTCGTCCTCACCGCGCTCGCTGCGAGCGGGATTGTCGTGCACGTTCGACGACTGAAGGATCTTGCACAACGCGGAACGCGCCCCGAGACCGCGCGGCATACCGCCCCCGCCCACCCGCCCCCGCGCGCGGCAACGCGCGCCGCCGCGCGCGTGGGGGTCGATTCGTGATTGGCCTCAGATACGCGCGGGCCGCCGTCTTCGTCAGCGTCGGCTTCGTGCTCGTCTTCCCGGTCGTCGCGTACTTCGCCGGCAACTGGAGTGCGTACTACGAGGCGTCGCCGCGGGCGGTCTACGGACCATCGACCATCGGCGAGGTGGCCGTCATCGCGCTGCACGACGCGATGGCCAGTCCTCCCTGGCAGCGCGAACAGGTCGCTTGGGACGTGCACCTCGACGAGGCGGCGAGCGGGCAGGTCCGCGGTGTGCGGATCGCCTACGGCACCGACGCGGGTCCCGGCGCAGTGTCATCGCCGATGAGCGCGATTCACTCCTGGCAGTGGAGCGGCGAGCTTCCGCCGCCTGCGTCCGACGCGTTCATGGGAGGAGTCGTGCACGTCTGGATCGAGATCACCTTCAATGACGGACGCTTGTCGCGGGGCAGCTTCGACCTCGGGCCGGCGAAGGCAAGCCGCGGAAGGTGACGCGAGAATCGACGCCGATCGTCTCGGAGCCCGCGTCGAGTCCGAGAATCGCGGCCATGGGGGCACCGCTCGGGCCGAACGCGGCGAGAGCAAGCCGGGGAGCGGATCACCCGCGGACGGCCCGCTCGATCTGAACAAGCGTCGCCGCCGAGGGCGTGACTTTTCCGCTCAGGTGGGTGCTCAGTCGCGGAGCGCTGACGGTGGAGCGGCCCCTCCCACTCGGAAAGTTTCCTTCGTGACTTGACGAGTTATTGCGGCAGGAATACACTCCACCCTGTTAATGCTTTTCATTCGCAACTATGAGTTTAACGCGGGTTCGCGCTGAACACGCGGATGGTACGAGACAAGTGTCCGAACCGGGGGAAAGGGAGCGAGCGTCATGAGCATCGAATCGCGCTGGAAGGGTCCGCTGCGGGTCGGCATCGCGTTTTTGACGTTCTTCGTCTTCTGGACTGCGGGGCCCGCAATGGCCGCGGGCGGCGACGCTCCCGCCTCACCCACGTCTGGAGAAGCCTCGGCAGCGTCGGAAGCAGCGAAGGCGGGCCAGGATGGCGCGCCCCCCCCGAAACCGGCGCCGGAGGTGATCGAAGAGCGGCTCCACGTCGTCGGGAGTGCGGAGCGAGCGCGCGACCTGCCCGGATCGGCGACGTACATCGGCAGGGAAGAGCTCGAACGACAGGCTCACGGTGACATCCACCGCGTCCTGCGCCGCGTGCCGGGCGTGTACGTCCAGGAGGAAGAGGGCTACGGACTGCGCCCGAACATCGGCCTGCGCGCCACGGGCGTGGAGCGCTCCTCGAAGGTGACGCTTCTCGAAGACGGCGTGCTCATCGCCCCCGCCCCCTACTCCGCCCCCGCCGCCTACTACTTCCCAACTGTCGGGCGCATGGAGGGAGTGGAAGTCCGCAAAGGGTCGAGTTCGATCAAGCAGGGACCCTACACCAACGGCGGCGTCATCAATCTCGTCTCGCGGCGCATTCCCTCCGAGTTCTCGGGCCAGGCGCGCGTCTCGATCGGCGAGGACGCGCTGCGCCGCGTCCACGCGTGGGTCGGCGATGGTGAGGGCCGGTTCTCGTGGATGGCGGAGACCTTCCGTTTCGAGACCGACGGCTTCAAGCGTCTCGACGGCGGGGGCGAGACCGGCGTGGAAGTCCAAGACTGGCTCGTGAAGCTGCGTTACACGACGCCCGCCAGCGCGCGCGTGGCGCAGATCTTCGAGATCAAGCTCTCGCGCACCGATCAAGCTGGTGACGAAACCTATCTCGGCCTCGCGCGCGAGGACTTCGACCGCACGCCCTACCGCCGCTACGCGGGCTCGCAAGAGGACCGCATCGATACCGAGCACGAGCAGATCCAGGTGCGCTGGTTCGCGCGCTTCTCGCCGTCGTTCGACGTGACCGCCACCGCCTACGACAACGACTTCTTCCGCAACTGGTTCAAGCTCGACCAAGTCAATGGCGTCGGCATCGCCGCCATCCTCGACGACCCCGCCACGTACGGGACCGAGATCGGGATCCTGCGCGGCGACATCGACAGCGCGCCGGACGCGCTACGCAACAAGAACAACCGCCGCAACTACTACGGCCGCGGCATCCAGGCGATCGCCGCGTGGAGCCCCGCGACGACGAGCGCCTCGCACGTCGTCGAGTTCGGCGTGCGCGTTCACGAGGACGAAGAAGACCGGTTCCAGGAGAACGAGTTCTTCCAGATCACCGGCGGCGCGATGACGCGCACGAGCGTCGCGGCACCCGGCTCGGACGCGAACCGTGTCTCGTCCGCCGAGGCCGTCGCGTTCTTCGTTCACGACGAAATCCGTTGGAACCGGCTCACGCTGACGCCCGGCGTGCGCTTCGAATCGATCGACTTCGAGCGCCTGGACTACGGCCGCAACGACCCTGATCGTACCGGCTCCGCTCTCGTCCAGCGCGAGAACTCGGTGGACCAGTGGATCCCCGGCGTCGGCGCGAGCTACCGGCTCGACGAGCGCCGTCGCGTCTTCGGCGGCGTTCACCTGGGATTCGCGCCTCCCGGCGCCGGCGCCGACGACCGCACCGAGGCCGAGGAGAGCATCAACTACGAGCTCGGCTTCGAGACGGCCGGCGAAACGCTGAGCGCGCAGCTCATCGCGTTCTACAACGACTACGACAACCTGCTCGGCTCCGACACGCTCTCCTCGGGCGGCACGGGTTCGGGCGATCTCTTCAACGGGGGCAAAGTCGAGCTGATGGGGATCGAGGCCACGCTGGGCACGGAACTCACGAGAGGCCGCACCTCGTTCCGCCTGCCCGCTTCCCTCTCGTACACCTTCACGCGGAGTGAGTTCCGCACGAGCTTCGAAACCGACTTCGAGGACTGGGCCCCCGAGGTCACGATCGGCGACGAATTACCCTACCTTCCCGAGCACATGCTCCATGCGAGCCTCGGCTTCGAGCGCGGCGCCCTCGCGCTCGATCTCTCGGCGACCTACGTCGACGACATGCGCACCAAGGCTGGCCAGGGTCCTATCCCCGCCAACGAGATCATCGAAGCGCACACCGTCGTCGATATCGGCGCGCGCTACCGTATGGGCGAGCTCTTCGAGGTCTTCTCGCAGGTCCGCAACGTGACCGACGAGGTCTACGTCGCCGCGCTCCGGCCCGCGGGACTGAGACCGGGTTTGCCGCGCCAGTGGATCGTCGGCGTCGGCGTGAATTTCTAGTTCAAGGATCGCAGGCTGCGGGCGGCGAGCCACGAGAGCACGCCGCCCGTCGCCACGAGCACGAGGACCGGCACTCCGAGCGCCTCGACGCCGCGTCCGAACGAGATCACGTCGTACAGGCCGCGCATCGCCCATCCCGTGGGAAGCGCGAGCGCGACTTTCTGCAGCGTCGCCGAGGTGATCTCGATCGGCCACCAGCAGCCGCCGAGCGCGGCCATGACCATCGTCGCGAGCACGCCGACGTTGGCGGCGCGGTCGGGATCGCGAAAGAACGTGCCGAGCAGAACGCCCAGCGGCGCGACCGCGAACGCGTAGGCGGCGAGCACGACGAACACGGCGAGGGGATTGCCGCCGAGCGGAAGCCCGAAGACGACCACGGCGAAGACGCCCGCGCCGACGAAAACGACGATCTGCACGAGCGCGACGAGAAGGCGTCCCAAGAGCTTGCCGGCGACGACGGCGAGCGGCGTCACCGGCGCCGAAAGCAGTCGCTTCAGCTGGCCGCCGCCCCGGTCCGAGGCGAGCGACGACGCTCCGTAAGTGAGCGCGACGAGCATCACGAACATCACCGCGTTGCCCGGTGCGGACTGCGCGAAGCCGCTCGGCACGACCCGCGCCTTGCCCGCGAAACGCGCTTCGACGGTGACGAAGTCGTCGGGGACGGGCGCGGCCGCGAACTCCTCGCTGGCGGGTACGCCACCCTCGAGGCGCGCGCTCTCCGCCGCGATCGTGCCGATGACCCGCGCGATCGCCGCGAAGATCCGCGCGCGCGCGACGAGGTCGGCATCGGCGGCGCTTTTGGGGGCGCTTTCGAGCGGTAGCGCGACTTGCTCACCGGCGATCGCGCGCGCGCCGAAACGCGCGGGGATCGTGAGCCAGCGTGGCGCCTCGGGACGCGGCTCGCTCGGCGTAACGCGCGTCACGCTGACGCCCTCGCGCTCGAGTTCGCGCACCAGGAGCGCCGCGAGCGGCCCGCCGTCCTCGTCGATGACGGCGAGTCCGATCGTCGCCTCGGCGGGCCCGCTGCCGCCGCGAATCGCGAGACCGATGACGGCCGCGAAGACGAGCGGCAGTACGGCCATCCAGAGGACCGCCGAACGATCGGCGAGCGTCAGCCGCAACTCGTGGAGCGCGATCGCCAGCGCGCCCTTCATCACGCGCCCTCCCGCGCGAGCTTGCGGCCGAGGACCGCCGCCCCGACGAGCGTCAGCGCGAGGCCCGCGAAGGCGAGCACGGCGACGGGTGTGGCGGCCGCCGCGAAGCCCGGCCCTTGCGCGCCGTACGCCGCGAGGCCCTGGCCGGCCCAGTAGCCGACAGTCGCGCGCGTGAGCGGCTGCAGGAATGCAGGAAACGCGCTCGTCGGGAAGAACGCGCCGCCGAGCATGGACGAGACGATGACGACGACGATCGCGACGGCCTCGAAATGGCGCTCGGTCTTGGTGACGGCCGAAAGCAACACGAGCAGCCCGGACGTCGCGACCGCCGTGACGACGAGCACGAGCGCGATGCCCGGCAGCGATCCCCATCTCACGCCGAGCGCCCATCCCGCGCCGACGAGGATCGCAAGCCCCGCCATCGTCATCGCAAAGGTCGAGACGGTCTTGGAGAGCACGTAGGTTCCAATCGTGACCGGCCCCGCCAACGTACGCCGCAGCACGCCCGACGCGCGCTCGGCGTGGATCTCGCGCGCCGCCGACTGCGCGACAAAGAGCGCGCCGAGCACGGCGAGTCCCGGAAAGAGCGTTTCGAGCGGGCTCGATGCGGGGGCCTTTGCCGCGGCCGCTTGCTCGTCGCCGTCCGCGCTCTCGTCCGGCTCGGTGG
>CAZPJJ010000252.1:0-6408 GCA_964586535.1 uncultured Acidobacteriota bacterium
CTTGATTTCTTCGATCTTGGATTTTACTCTGGCATCCGCATCAGGAAGTCGTGCAGCCCAGCCAAGGATTTCAGAAAGATCGAGGGTTGTTACGGAAACACCGCTCAACTGAAGGATTTTTTCGCTATAACGAACGGTGTTAAATGCTCCGGGGCGCGCGCCAATGGCACCTAATCGCGCTTGCCGCAGCCGGTGCGGACCGCGCAGATCGATACGACCGGTTTGACCGAGACGATCTCGGTCGCGCGCGGCCCGAGGAAGCGGAAGTCGGCGCCGGCGGCGAGCGCGCGGCTCGCCACGTGCATGACCTGCTCGTGCGAGACGTCCGAGTACGAGAAGACGACCTCGTCGATCGATTCGCGCTCGACTAGCGCTTCGAGTTCTTCCTCGGCGACGATCGGGATGCCCAGCGGATAGCGCGGGCCCGCGAGCTCGGGCGGGTAGATGCGTCCGTCGATGTCCGGGATCTGCGTCGCCGTGAACGCGACGACGCGGCTCTGGTCGTCGCCTCGATACACGACGTTGAAGTTGTGGAAGTCGCGTCCCGCCGCGCCCACGATGACGACTTTCTTCTCGGCTTTCATGAAGTCGGCCCCCGCGGCGCCGGCGTCGTCCCAGACGCCCGCCGCCGAAGATTCGTTGGTTGAAGCGGGGCTAGGCTATCAAATGATTCACCGAAAAGCTAACTGTTCAGTTTTTCGTTCAAGAGATCGAGACTAACCCCCAGGCGCTCGGCGGCGCGGGCGCGGTCGCCCTCGCACTCGTCGATCTCGATCGCGATGCGAATCCGCTCCGCCGTCTTGGCGAGCCGGTCGGTCGTCTCGGCGAGCGTTCCGTCGAGCGGCACGAGCCGGGCAAGCGCGGCACGATCCGGATCGGCGACGCGAGCGCGGAGTTCGAGGTCTGTCGAATCGATCGTGTCGCCGCGTGCGAGCACGGCCGCGCGCTCGATCTCGTTCTCGAGTTCGCGGACGTTGCCGGGCCAGCGGTAGGCGACCATGCGCTCGATGGCGGCGTCGGTGAAGCGCAGTCCGGGGCGGCTCAGCGCGGCGGCCTGCCGCTCGAGCACGAAGTCCGCGATGATCGGAATGTCCTCGCGGCGCTGCCTGAGGCTCGGCAAGGCGAGCGGCACGACCGAGAGCCGATAGTAGAGATCCTCGCGGAAGCGCCGTTCGGCGACCTGCTCTTTGAGTTCGCGATTGGTCGCCGCGACGATGCGGATGTCGGCCTTGCGGGTCTTGCTCGCGCCGATGCGGTCGTAGGTTTTCTCTTGCAGCAAGCGGAGGATCTTCGCCTGCAGCGGCAGCGGCATCTCGCCGATCTCGTCGAGGAAGAGCGTGCCGCGCTCGGCCGCCTCGACCTTGCCGATCGCGGTCGCGTTGGCGCCCGTGTACGAGCCTTTCTCGTGGCCGAAGAGCTCGTTCTCGAGCAGCGTCTCGGGAATCGCCGCGCAGTTGATCGCGATGAAGGGGCCGCGCTTGCGCGGCGAGAGCGCGTGCACGGCGCGCGCGATGAGCTCTTTGCCGGTGCCCGACTCGCCGAGGATGAGCACGGTGGCGTCGGAGGGAGCGACGCGCTCGACGAGGCGTCCCACCTCGCGCATCGGACGCGACTCGCCGAGGATGCGCGGCACACCGTCGCCCTCGGCGAGGATCGTCCCCGAGAGGCGCGCGAGCCGGCGTCTGAGGACGGGCCCCGCGGCCTCCACGGCGATGTCGAGATCACCGTCGGTCACGACGTCGATGGCGCCGGCGTGGAAGAGAACGCGCACCGTCCCCGCGTCGAGCTGCTCGCCGGCGGCGATGACCGGAAGCGCGGGATCGACGGCGCGCGCGCGCGCGATCTTCGCGGCGACTTCGTGTTCGCGAGGCGGTTCGACCGAGAAGACGAGGAGCGCGATCCACGGATGGCGTTCGAAGGCGCGGTCCAGTTCGTCGAGGGCGGCGGTATCGACGGGGCCGTCGACGATCGTGCGCAGGGCTCCCGCGATTTTTTCCGAGAACGGGCCGGTCTCACCAACGACCAGCACGTGAGGACTCTGAGATCCGTCACGCTTGCGAGAAGCCACGCAGACGATCCTTTCGGTGGATTGCGCGGTGCGAGGAGCCCGGCATGGCGAGCGGCGCCGCGAACACGAAAGGATTATGCGGGAAGTGCCCTGGCTTGGCCGCTGCGGAGCGGCGAATGCGCGGAAACCCTGGAGATGTTAGCGAGACGATCCGTCGCGGTTCGACTCGCCGGCTTTCGCCAATTCGCTGCGCACGTTCTCGATCTGTTCTTGTAGAAGGCGCAGGCGCTCGGCGTTGTCGAGCCCAGCCTCGCGTGCCTTTTCGTCGTCGGTCGCCTGGCCACGGGCGAGGTACGGGTTGCGAATCGACGCGACCCGCTTTTGCAGCCGGTCGAGTTCCTCGCGCAGTTTCTCCGCGTTCGCCTGCGACTCGCCGGCGGATCCCGCCGCGGGCGGGTCGGCGGATGTCGCGTCGCGACGGCCGTTCACGGCGGCGCCCATCGGCGCTTCGTTCGCGGCCGAATCGTCCGTCCCGCGGGCGGGAGCGGGCGTGCTCGGCTGCACGTGGCGGTAGCGGCGCTCGAGCGTGTCGTTCGTCAGAACCAGCGGTGTACCCGGACGCGGCTTTCCGGCGGGAAGGCGCTGGCCCGTCTTCGGTGGCGCGGCCTTCGTGGCGTCGGCGTCCGCGTCGGAAGCGGGTGCGTCCGCACTCTTGGCGGGGGGCGCCGGCGGCGGCTCTTCGGCGAAGACCGCGACGGAGAGGGCGAGCACGGCCGTGAGGGCCAGCGAGATGACGAGAGCACGACGGCAAGGCATCGGGGATTCCTCCTCGAGCGGCGCTCCGAGCAGAGTCCGTGGGGAATATGGAGCCTCGGCCCGCCACTCGTCCATGAGCCGTCCCGAACGTCAGGGCGCGCCTCGCACTCGAAGCGGCACGACCCGCGGAGCGCCGGGCGGCCCCCCTCGTGGTGGAGCGGCGGCCGTCCCATCCGGCAGAGCGCGAACGAGCACGGTATCCGTCGTGCCGTCGAGTCGGGCGCTTCCCGCGCGGACCTGACCGAGCACCCGGACGCCACTCTCGAGCGTGACGCTCCCCGAGGCAGCGAGGAGCCCGACGAATCCCCAGGCTTCGTCCTCGCAGGTGAGAACGCCGGGCGGAGACCCGGAGGACGCCGCCGTCCAGGCCCCCGGGTCGAAGCCGAGCGCGCATCCGAGCCCGGCGGGCGCGAGGTCGAGCCAGTCGTCCGCCGAGGACGGGGCCCGCTCCACGCCCTGGGTATCGCGCGGGACGTCCGGCGCGTTCGGGGCGAGCGTCGTGGTGGCGGAAGGGCGCACGACGACGTCGCGGCCGGGAGCGAGGAGCGCGCCGCTCTGGCCTTGGGCCTCGACGACGAGCGGCGCGGCGGCCGTGCCCGAGGGTGGATCGACCGCGAGCGCACCGCGGACTTGTCCGAGCAAGTCCCCGAGCGTGGTACCCGCGCGCGAGGACCCCGCGAGGACGAACCTCGTCGCATCATCGGGATCGGGAAGCGCGCGCGCCGCGCCCCGGACGCCGAGCCCGGCGAGGCGCAGCCAGGCTTCGGGGACTGGCTCGAGCGAGGCGACCGGGCAGCCGACCATCACCCCCGATCGCTCGTCGGTCTTGCTCGGCGGGTCGGGCGGCGTGCGCCTGGGGCAGAAGGGCAGCGCGGGACCGCAGGCCGAAGGCGCTGGGGCCACGCTCGACCAGCCGCCGGCGACGCGGGCGCGCCACCAAGGATCCGCGACCACACCTGGCAGGACGCGCCAAAGCTCGAGATCGTCGATGCCGTCGCCGTCCGCGTCGTCGGCGATCCCGTCGCCGTCGTTGTCGTCCCGGAGCGGCCGATCGGGGGCGAGCCACGGAATCCCCGCGGGCCAGGTAGCCACGGTCGCCGGGGAAGCGACGAGCGAACCGCCGACGAGCGCCTCCCCGAAGCGCCACGACGCGTCGCCGGCGAGTTCGAGCGAGCCGGCCACGACGAGGGGCCGCTCGGGGCGATCCCAGTCGATGCGCCACGCGTCCGCCCGCGCGACCGCGCGTGCCGGCGCCCCTCCAGGCCGCGGCGTCTCGGTGAGTACCTCGACCGTGGCGAGCACGCCGGGCCCGCTTCCGGGAGCGGGAGCGAAGACACGCACGCCCGTGACGCGCGTCGTACCGCGGAGCGCGATCGCGGCACCGAGCGCGTCGAGGACCGCGCGACTCTCGACGCCCTCTCGCTCGATGACGAGATCGGGCCCCTCGGCCGTGCCGACGAAGCGATGTTCGAGCGCGCCGTCGTCCGGCGGCCGGAAGAGCCGCGCGTCGCTCTCCTTGTAGCGGACCTTCCTCGCCCCCGACTCGTCGCTCCAGAGCAGCCCCGAACCGTCGCCGTCGTCATCGACGATGCGCCGCTCGCGCGAGACGGCGTCGATGCCGGGAGGCGCCACGACGCTGCCGCGCTCCGCTGCCTCGAACCAGCCGACGGCGATGCGTACCGCGCCGCGCGCCGCCCACGCCGCTTGCTCGCGCGCCGCGCGCGCTGTCGCCGCGCGATGACGCGCGCGCCCGAGCTGCCACGTCGTGATCGCCGATGCCGCGACGAGCAGCGAGATGATGATCACGGCGATGAGTGCCGTGCCCTGCTCGCCACGCGGCGGTCGCAGAGACTCGCACATCAGCGCTCCTCGAAGCGGACGATCGGAATCGTCCGCTCGCTTCGCACGAGACCGTGTCTCGTCGCGATCGCGAGTTGGACGCGCACGGCGCGCACGTTCGCCCGGCACGCGCGCGCGCTCGCGTCCTCGGCGCCGCCGCAGAACGGAAGCTCCGCGCCGTCCGCATCGAGCCCGGTCACGCGAAACTCCGTGACGCCGTCAACGAGCGGCACGGCGACGCGAAAGCGCCCCGTCCCGAAGTGGCGCGCATCGTTCACGAAGTGCACGCGGTAGAGCGTCCCCGGCTGCGTGTCGTCGCCGGCGGCCGCGGGACCGGCGTCGATCTCCTCGACGGCGTCGTCGCGTCGCGCGACGCTCTCTCCCGAGGCGACGACGACCTGGTCGTCCGCGTGCAGGTCCGCCTCGAAGAGCGCGCGCTCGCGGCAGCGCGGCGTGCGGCGCAGATACACGAGCACCTCGTCGTTCGCGATGGGCACGAAGCCCCCGGCCGGATCGAGCACGTCCTCGGGCCGCAGCGCCTCGACTCCCCGGTCGCGATCGAGATCCGCCCGCAGGGCGAGCAGGCCGTCGCCCAGGGCCTCGATCGCCTCCTCGGTGGTTCCCGCGCGAACGCCCATGCCCGCGCGCGCGACGTCGCGTGCGATGCGCTCCAGTACGAAGCGCGCGTCGAGGCCGCGATCCGCCTCCGAGATCGCGGCGTCGCCGAGGCGGCCCACGCCGCGCGCGAGCGCGAAGGCCGCGAGGATCGCCGCGAAGCCGAGCGCGACGCCGACGAGGCTCTCCGCGCTCGCGAAACCGCGCGCGCCCTTCACGTGCGCACCGTCGCGAGTTCGAACGACCGCGCGCGGCCGCGCTCCTGCCACGTCACGCGCGCCCGCACGCGCAGCGCGACGGCCTCGTCGAAGCGTGCGCTCGCCGCGCCTGCACCGAGCGCGTCCAGCGTGAGGCGCAACTCGCCACCGGGGATCTCCGCGACGGGCGCGAGCAGTGTCGCGTGTTCGTCGTCGGCATCGGCCGCGAAGCGCTCGACGAGCACGTACCAGCCGGCGATGTCGAGGTCGTTCAGCGCTCGCGCCGCGACTTCGCGAGCGCGATCGAGACGCTCGGCTTCGCGCGCGAGCCGCAGGCCTTCATCGAGCGCGCGCGCGGCACCGAGCGCGAAGAGTCCGAGGATCGTGAAGGCCGTCAGCGCGTCGAGCAGCGCGAAGCCCCGCGAGCGAGCGAGGTCGCGCGATGTCGCGGACGGCGAGGAAGCGGTGGCCGGGGTTGCGGAGGAAGGCGAGCCGGTGGCCGACGATGCGGACGAAGAGGAAGCGTTGGTCGATGTTGCGGACGGCGACGAGGCGGTGGAGATGGTGTCGTGAGTTTTCATGACGCGACGCCAAGCAAAGCGCGGGCCACGCGGAAAGCGCGTGTTCACGACCGCGTCGTTCCCGAAACGACCGCATGCGGACGCGCGCGCGTCCGCGGCGGACACATGGCGCGGATGTGTCGCCTCGCGTGTCGGTCGATGCACCGGGAACGCTCTTTGGGCGGCGTGCCCCTCGCGAATCACGTGATGGCGATCCTGTCGCCGCCTGCGGCGGCGATCCGGACGCGATGAATCGCGTCCCTACCCGGAACGCGGCCCGATGAATCGCGCCCTCATGAGCACGCGCCATGCGATGCGCCGCGCACGATCTCTCGTCGGGACGCTCGTCGAGGCACCGAGATCGGTCTTCATC
>CAZPJJ010000253.1:0-6389 GCA_964586535.1 uncultured Acidobacteriota bacterium
GCTCGAACTCGAGGGCCGCCGCCGCGGCGAACATCTCCTTCTCGAGCTTTTTCACTTCGCGCGTCAGCTCTTGCATCGTCAGCGGCTCTTCTTCGGGGAGCGTCCGGGGCACGGTCAGGTAGTCGCGTTCGTAGACCGAGCCGAGCACGTCGTCGATGCTCTTGATGATCGACTCGGGCGTGATGCCGTGCTCCTCGTTGTAGGCGAGCTGCTTCTGGCGGCGGCGCTCGGTCTCGTCGAGGGCGGCGCGGATCGAGGGCGTGATGACGTCGGCGTAGAGAATGACCGTGCCTTCGACGTTGCGCGCGGCGCGGCCGATCGTCTGCACGAGCGCCGTCTCGGAGCGCAGGTAGCCCTCTTTGTCGGCATCGAGCACGCCGACGAGCGAGACCTCGGGAAGATCGAGGCCCTCGCGCAGGAGATTCACGCCGACGAGCACATCGAACTCGCCGCGGCGCAGGTCGCGGAGAATGCGCACGCGATCGAGCGTCTCGACGTCGGAGTGCAGGTACTCGACCTTCACGCCGACCTCGCGGTAGTAGTTGCTCAGCTCCTCGGCCATGCGCTTGGTGAGCGTCGTCACCAGCACGCGGTGCCCGCGCGCGACGCGCTCGCGCACTTCTTTGAGCAGGTCGTCGACCTGGCCTTCGACGGGCCGTACCTCGACGACGGGGTCGAGCAGGCCCGTTGGCCTCACGACCTGCTCGGCGAACTCGCCTTCCGTGAGCTTCATCTCATAGGCGGCGGGCGTGGCCGAGACGAAGATCGTCTGCGGGCGCATCGACTCGAACTCGTCGAAGGTCAGCGGCCGGTTGTCGATGGCCGAGGGCAGGCGGAACCCGTGCTCGACGAGCGTCTCCTTGCGCGAGCGGTCGCCGCGGAACATCCCGCGCACCTGCGGGATCATCACGTGCGATTCATCGACGACGAGCAGCGCGTCGGCGGGCAGGTAGTCGATGAGAGTCGGCGGCGCCTGCCCCGGCAGGCGGCCGGTGAGGTGCCGCGAGTAGTTCTCGATGCCGTGGCAGAAGCCGACTTCTTCGATCATCTCCAGGTCGAAGAGCGTGCGCTGCGCGATGCGCTGCGCCTCCAGGAGGCGACTCTGCGCGTGGAGATCGGCGACGCGGGCGTCGAGTTCCTCGCGGATCGCGCGGATCGCGGCCTGGAGCTTGTCGCGCGGCGTCACGTAGTGCGAGTTCGGATACACGGGATGGCGCTGCATCTCGTCGAGGGTCGTCGCGCGCAGCGGATCGATGCGGCGGATGCGATCGATCTCGTCGCCGAAGAACTCGACGCGCAGCGCGGTGTCGTCGTAGGCCGGCCAGATGTCGACCACGTCGCCACGCACGCGAAAAGCGCCCGGCCGCAGGTCGCCCCCGGTGCGCTGGTACTGGATGTCGACGAGGCGGCGCAGCAGGTGGTCTCGGCCCTCGGTGCCGCCGACCTCGAGGAGGATCATCATCCCGTGATAGGCCTCGGGGGATCCGAGACCGTAGATGCACGACACCGACGCGACGATGAGCACGTCGCGGCGCTCGAAGAGCGAACGCGTCGCCGAGTGCCGCATGCGGTCGAGCTCGTCGTTGATCGTCGCTTCTTTCTCGATGAAGGTGTCGGACTGCGGGATGTACGCCTCGGGCTGGTAGTAGTCGTAGTACGAGACGAAATACTCGACGGCGTTCTCGGGGAAAAAGCGCCGGAACTCGCCGTAGAGCTGCGCCGCGAGCGTCTTGTTGTGCGCGAGGACGAGCGTCGGCCGCTGGATCTGCTCGACGACCTTGGCGATCGTGAAGGTCTTGCCCGACCCCGTGACGCCGAGCAGTACCTGGTCGCGCTTGCCTTCCTTGAGGCCTTCCACGAGCGTGCGGATCGCCTCGGGTTGATCGCCGCGCGGCTCGAAGTCCGAGACGAGCTTGAATCCCGCGTCGGGTCGCACGCCGCGCATGGCGCTCAGGCTCGCGCGGCCTCGGCGAAGCGCGCCCGGGCGCGCTCGACGCCGAGCACCTCGATGAACGCCGCGGCGCGCGGCCCGCGGTCGCGGCCCAAGAGCGCGGCGTAGATCGCCTCGAACGCGGACTTCGGACCCGGTCCGCCCTCGGCCTTGGCCAGCTCGTAGAGGATTTCGTGCAGGCGCGCCGCGTGGGCACCCTCGTTGCCCACGAGCGCCTCGGCGAGCGTGCCGAGGTAGGACTTCTGCGCGGCCGAGAGCGAACGCACGCGCTCAGGGAGCGTCTCGGGGAACTCGACTTTCGCATCCTCGGGCGCGAAGCGCGCCAGCCACGCCCGCGCGAGCTCGAGGCGCGGCGCGACGGTCGCGGGATCGACGCCCGTGTAGCCGCCCTTCTCGAGCAGTGCCATGACGCGGTCGAGGTCGAAGCGGCCGAGCTGCGCGACGAGCACGAGGTGATGGAAAGGCACCCCCACGGGCTTGAAGCCGGCTGCCCGCGAGAGCGCGAGCGAACGATCGTCGCGGCCGCGCGCCTCGGCGTCGTCGACCTCGTCGACGAGTTGCAAGAGCGGCAGCCCCGGATCGAACGATACCGAGCGGATCGGGCGCGTCTTCATCACGAGATAGCGCAGGACCTCCGGCGGAACGACATCGAGCATCTCGGCGACCGAGAGGACGTTCCCCTTCGACGACGACATGTCGCCCTGGCCCTTGAGCGAGATCCACTCGTAGACCATCGGATAGGGCGGCTCGACCTGGAAGACCTCGCGCGCGATGCGCTCGCCCGTGTCGTAGCTGCCGCCCTGCGACGCGTGGTCCTTGCCGAAGGGCTCGGCCGTGACGCCGAGCGCCTTCCAGCGCGCGGGCCAGTCGACGCGCCACGTCAGCTTGCCGCCGCCCGCGGCCTGGCGCTCGGTCTCATGCCCGCAGTGGCCGCAGCGCGAGTGGATCGTGCCGGCCGAGCGGTCCCAGGCGAGTACCTGTCCGCGGTCGAGCTTGTGGCACTGCTCGCAGAGCGGATTCCAAGGCGACCAGTCGCCGGGCAACTCGCGCTTGGTGACCTCGTTGAGGATGCGGGCGATCGCCGCCGTGCCCTCGATCGCCTCGAAGATGACGCCGTCCATGCGCCCCGAGGCGTAGAGCTCGTGGGCGGGCAGGACCTCGGCATCGACGCGCAGCGCTTCGAGCGCGCGCAGGAAGGGATCGAGGAAGAAGCGGTCGTAGGTGCCCTCCCCTTGCGGGGCGGGAAGCATGAAGAGCGGCGTGCCGAGCAGCGGCTCGAAGGTCGCGCGATCGAGAAAGGGCGAGACCTTGCGCAGCGGATCCACGTTGTCGACGACGAAGGTCAGCTTGGCGGCCGCGCCCGCGTCGCGGAGCGCGCGCAGCACGGCGTCGCCGGTGAGGATTTCGCGCAGGTGTCCCACGTGGAAGGGACCCGACGGTGAGATGCCGGTGGCAATCACCGGCGCCTGCACGCCGCGGGCGAGGATCTCCTCGGCGGCGCGGTCGGCCCAGTGACGCTCCGGTGCGGGCGTCGCGGTCATCGGAATGTCCTCCGCCTTCGTGCCTGAGATGGTTTCGCCGGACGCGCCGGCACGGCAGAATAGGCCGTTCTCGAAAGCGTCACAACTCAGCGTCCCCGCGGAGAACCCCTCATGCAGCAGCGCGCGATGACCCTCATCGAGCACATCACGGCGTCCCAGCACGCGTACCCCGACGCCACCGGCACCTTCACGGTGCTCATGCAGGCCGTCGCGCTCGCGTGCAAAGTCATCTCGCGCGAGGTCAACCAGGCCGGGCTCGGAAAGCTCATGGGCCTGGCCGGCAAGCGCAACATCCAAGGCGAGGAGGTCGCCCGGCTCGACGAGTTCGCGAACGACACGCTCGTGCGCACGCTCACGCGCTCGGGCTCGGTCTGCGCGATCGGCTCCGAAGAGCTCGCCGTCCCGATCAAACTGCCGCCCTCGACCGAGACCGGCGACTACGCCTGCGTCTTCGACCCGCTCGACGGCTCGTCCAACATCGACGTCGCGGTCAGCGTGGGCACGATCTTCGGCATCTACCACAGGGTCAGCCCGAGGTCGGCGCTCGGCGACGTGGCCGACCTGCTCCAACCGGCGAGCAAGCTCTGCGCGGCGGGCTACGCGGTCTACGGGTCGAGCACGGTCTTCGTCTACACGACGGGCCAGGGCGTCCACGTCTTCACGCTCGACCCCAGCCTCGGCGAGTTCCTCCTCTCCCACGAGAATCTCAAGATCCCCCCGCGCGGCTCGTTCTACTCCTGCAACACGGGCAATCGTCACACGTGGTCCGAGCCGGTCCAGGCCGCGATCGCGCGCTTCGAGGACGGTAAGCGCTCGTTGCGCTACGTCGGCAGCCTCGTGGCCGACGCCCATCGCACGCTGCTGCAGGGCGGGATCTTCGCCTACCCGCCCGACAAGAAGAAGCCCGAGGGCAAGCTGCGGCTGCTCTACGAGGCCGGACCGCTGGGCTTCCTTTTCGAGCAGGCCGGCGGCCGCGCAAGCGACGGCACGACGCGCATCCTCGACAAGACTCCAGCCACGCTGCACGAACGCACGCCCCTCGTCCTCGGGAGCGCCGAGGACGTCGAACTCTACGAATCGACCGTGCGGGGAGACTGAGTCACAGAAATCTCCGAACGCGCCTTGATGCCCGGGGTTGGAGTGTGTTACCTAACGACCGGGCAGGCCGCGAAGCGGCACGATTCCCGCCGCGCGGGCACGGAAGGAAGGGTGGGGTGAGTCAGATCGAATCCGTCGGGGACGACCTCGAAGTGATGACCCTGCGCCAGGCAGCCGAACGCACCGGACTCTCGGCGACAACGCTTCGCCGCTACATCAAGTCCGGCCGGCTTCGCGCGCGCCTGATTCCCGGCCGCTATGGCCCGGAGTACGTCGTGGACGACAACGCACTCGAAATCGCCGGCGTCACCAACGACGAAGATCCCATCGCCGCCGCCCCCAGCGCGGCGCTGGCGCGCGCATCCACGGTGGCACCTCAGCCGGCCGCGGCCGCTCCCGCGGCGGCGTTCGGCGGCGACCTCGTGCCCGGCATCTTCTATCGCGAGCTGCTCATGAAGCACGAACAGCTTCTCGTGCAGCTCGGGGCGCTCCGCGTCTCGGGCCAGCAGCTCTACGAAGTTCGCCAGGAAGCCGAGCGCCGCGCGCGCGAGGCCAAGCAGGCCGCCGAGGACCTCGAGCACATTCGCAACCGCCACTCCAAAGAGATCGGTACGCTCAAGGCGCAGCTTCGCCGCGCGCTGCTCGAGCTTGCGGAGAAGGACGACGAAACGCGGCGCCTTCGCGACCGCATCCGCGATCTCGAGATGAGCGTGCGCAACGCCGCGACGGCGGAATCCATCGAGGACCGCTTCGCGCGCACCCTGCGCGGGACGCTGCCCACTTCGGATCACTGAGGAGAAGACTCGCCGTCACCGCGGCAGGTCGGTCAGATCGAGCCGCGCGCAGCCTCAGCGGTGAAGCTCTGGCCGTCACTCCACTTCGAGAACACGAGCAGCTTCCACAGACCGAGCCAGTTGACGCGGCGCTCTTCTTCCTTGACGAGCCCGCGCACGCCCATGATCGCGCGCACGGGCAGATCGAGCCGGAAGCCGACGTGGTGCGTCACGGGCGAGAGCCGCCTCTCGACCCAGTTGACCAGGTCGTGGTCGCTGCCGAAGTGGTTCACGACGACCACCCGCCCGCGACGCTTGCAGACCCGCGCCATCTCCTTGACGACGGCGCGCGGCTGCGGAACGACCGAGACCACGTAGGGCGCGTAGACGGCGTCGAAGGACTCCGCCGCGAACGCGAGCCGGCTGGCGTCCATGCGCGCGAGGTCGACGCTCGCCGCCACGGGGCGTCGCACGATGCGCTCGCGTGCCTCGCGCAGCATCGCGCCCGAGAGATCGACGCCGACCACTTCGACCCCCGCCGGATAGAGATCGAGGTTGAGGCCGGTGCCGACGCCCACTTCGAGGACGCGCTGGCCGGGCCGCAGGTCGAGCGCCTTGACCGCCTCGCGGCGGCCCTCCTGGAAGACGCCGTCGAAGAGCAGGTCGTAGACCGACGCGAAGCGCTCGTAAAAGCCGAGAACGGCGCGCGCGTTCACGAGCGGACCTCAGCGCGCGGGTTCACCGGCGCGCGAGCGAGCACGCCAAGGCGATCGAGACCGGAGGCGCTGCCCATCACGATCAGGATGTCCCCTGCGTCGATGCGTTGCGTCGACGACGGATTGAAGAGCGAGCGTCCGTCGGCTTTGCGGATCGCGGCGACGATCACGTCGAGGTCGCGGCGGATCGGGCTCTCGCGAAGCTCCTGCCCGACGAGCGAGGAGCGCTCGTGGACGTGGATCTCCTCGAACGAGACCGAGAGCCCGCTGCCGCGTCCCGTCTCTTCGAGAAAGTCGACGACGCGCGGGC
>CAZPJJ010000254.1:0-6380 GCA_964586535.1 uncultured Acidobacteriota bacterium
GTCCGCGATCCAGTAGAAGCTCAGATCGCCGATGAGGCCGACGTAGAGCCCGGTGGTGAACGTCGCGGGGACGTACTCGGACATGTGGAACGGCCGATCGAGGATCGTGCTCGGCTGGCCGCCCTGAAGGCCGGGCTGCCAGAGGTAGTTGTTGTCGGAGCCCTTGAGCTTCCGGATCCTCTTCACGATCTCTCGGGAGAGGAGCCACTCGGCGGTTCGCTGGTACTGCTCCTTCAGGTTGTACAGCGCGTCGATCACGCCGTCCGCGGTGATGTCGGTCGCGGAACCGGTGTTGACGTCGCGCGACGTCGGGATGCCGTCCGCGGAGGCGACGAACATCCCGAGGGGCTGATTGGCGCCCGTCCCGGTGAGGAACGCCTTCTCCTGCGTGACGCCGAACTTGTAGCCGAGCCTGGCGCGCACCAGGTCCTCCGCGTCGATCGCGGAGATCCTCAGGAGCTTGTTCGAGACCTTGATCCGCTTCGCCAGCGGGTGGGGCTTCAGCTCGCGCTTCCCCGTCGCCATCGTCGAGTCCTCGGTGCCCGTCCCGAGCTCCGAGGTCCAGTCGGAATCCGCCGGGTCCGCGTCGAGGCTCGGGACGCCGAGCGACTGCGCGGAGACGGCGGGGAAGATCGTCGCCCTCTGCCGGACGAAGACCATGTCGTCGACGAACTTCAGCAGTGAGGCGACGAACTGCACCGGCGCGACGAGGGTCCCGCCGGAGATGTCGGCGTCGGCGGAGAGCGCGCGGCTCTCGGCCGCGGGCATCGCGCTGAAGCCGTTCTGGAGGAAGCTCCGGAACCCGGAGCGATACTCGTCGCTCGTGCGCCGCCGGAAGGCCGTCCGGAGAGACTCCGGGAGAGCCTCGAGACGTCTGGCGAGCGAGGCAAACCTGGGGGGGAGGTCCCGGATCTCGACCTCCTGGGGTGCCGCCGGGGCCGTCGGAGATGGCTCCGTCCGACCCTGCCGGCCGGCGTCGTGGGGATTCAGGGTCTCGCCCAGTCGGGCCTCGCGGGCCTCCTGAGCCTCGACCCTCTGGATCTGCGCCTCGAGGGACGTGATATCGGCCTCGATGGCGGTGTAGCGGGACTCCTCGTCGGCGTTGAGCTTCGGACGTCCGTCCTGCTCCGCCGCGTCGAGGATCTGCCTGAGCTGGTGCGTCAGCTCGCCCAGCTTCTGGCGCAACTCTCGAGCTTTCATTTCGCGTCCTCCGGGGCGCCGGAGTCGCGAAACGAAAAGGGCGCGAGCCACCGGCGCCAGTATTGGCACCCGGTAGCTGCGCGCCCGATCTCGGCGTGCGCCTCGCTACGTCACGACGTCGGTCCGTCCGTCTCGGCGTCCGGTCCCGGCGTCGCCTTTCGCGCGGGAGGGTACGGCACCCCACCGCGAACTGTCAACTGAAGATCCCGACTTGATATCTCCGACGCAGGAAGTCCTGGACGATGCTCGTGAGGTTCAGACTAACCGACCTTTTCCATTTCGCGTCCGGCGGGACGCCCCCAATCCGACAGCAAAATGCCCCTACACGCAAGATGTCTGGTATCGGCTCGACGCCCGCAGCGTCGGCGTCGAAGAGCGAGAGCCATCGCGGTCGACCGTCCTTCGCGGCGAGCAATGTCTCATCGTCGAGCGCCGCGAAGATTGCCCGTCGCCCCGTAGCGCTAAGAAGCGGGTGAAGCCGATCGAGGACTCCGATCCGCACGGCGTCGAGAAGGGTCCATCGCCGATCTCGCGTCGTACTCCCGACCGACGCTGAGATTCGGTTTCCGTCATCGGTGTCGTTACACAGCACCCGCAATTCGCCCCTCGACAAGCCGAGCATTACCGCAAGTTGAGGTGTCGTAAACGTCGGAGTTGTGAGATCGAGCACCGCAACTAATCCCTTTCGATCCGCAACCTCCTCCGCGCGAGGTCCACGCTCCGGCCCGCTGCGAACTCCTTCCGGATGGCCTCGACGTGGGCCCTCACCTGGTCGGGCACCTGGGCCCGGCTCGCCACCGACACATCCGTCTGGGGGTAGGCCGGGAAGGTGACGGGGCCGACGTCGTAAAGCCTGGACACCTTCCGGATCGTCCTGATGACCTCGTTCCCGTCCTGTTCCCACGTCTCGGCCGCATCGTCATCCCAGTCCATCGAAAACGAGAACGACTGACCCGTGACGTCTTTCCTCTCGATCGAAGTCACGAGATCACGGGCCCACTGGGTGTCCGGAGGTTCGGCCTCCATGAACAGTCCGCGCTCGTCTTCGCTCAGAAGGAGCGTCCTCGAGGATGTCCTCCCGAGGACGAAGTTCATGTCGTGATTGAACAGCCCGCGCACGTCGTCCCGCGTCAGCGGCTCTCGGAACGCGCCCTGGTCGATCTTCTCTCTGAAGCCGCCAAGGTCTTCGGAGAGCACGCCGAAGAGCGCGGAGTATCCGCGGATCACCTTCTTCCCGTCGTCCCGCGTCTCGACGCGCAGTTCCGATACCGGGATCGTCCTCACCTCTCGGCTCATGCCGCCCTCCTCGTTCCGGTAGCGACAGCGGCTCGCGCGCACCGGCTCATCTCGGCCCCGATCTCGGACCACTCCCTGTCTGGACGCAGTGCCTTCTTCGCCACCTCGGAAACATCCCGCGCCGCCCGTCGCGACAGCTCCTCTGGGTCGCCGGCGCCACAAAGAGCCGCGAGGGCGTCGAAGCACGGCCTCAGCGTCAACTGCGCGCGAGACTCGAAGTCGCGGAAAAACGGTGCCGCCCACGCCTCGCGACCGGCCTCGCTCGCGTCGATCTTGGCCGCGGCCCGCCCGACCGCCCTCTGGAGACGACGGAGTAAGCGATCGCAGGCGTCAGCGACAACGGCGTCGAGGGCGGTAACGGCCCTCTCGTCTTCATCCGGCTCGTCTTCCTGTGGCCTCCGGTCCGGTGTCGCTCCAGGCTCGGGCTTGGAATCTGTTTCGGTGGGCTCAGGGGATGCGGCCTGCGGGAGCTCGTCGCCGCCCTCGATGTCCGGCAGGTCCTCGTCACGGCGGACCTCGTTCACGGTCTTCCATGGCTTTCCGCCGGTCGCGGTCTTGTGCGCTTCATACCGGGTCTTCGTGTCCGCTTGGAGGAAGGCGTCGAAGATGTAGGCCACGAAGAATCGTCCGGTCTGATCCAGGGAGAAGAGCTTCCGGTTCAACTCCGCAGTGATCCTCGAGCCCCACGGAAGGAGCGTGCGCTTCATGAAGCGCAAGTCGTCCTGCTCCAGAGTTGAGTAGGTGAGAGAGTCCTTCCCCCCGGCCGCGTCGATCTCTGATGCCGGGACACGCATAAACCGGGCGATGTCCACGGCGCGCGCCTGCCACCCCTCGAGGAACTGCGCCTCCTTCGCGTTGATCCCGACGTCGACCCATTTAAGGCCGTCCTCGAGGAGCATAAGACGGAAGGCGTTGCCGAGCCCGGCGTGCCCCTCTTCGAGTGGCTTCCGAATGTTCTTCTTCGCGTCTGCGCTCAGCGTCTTGTCCGACTCGAGCACGACGCTCGGGTGCATCCCGCGGCCGTAATACGACCCCGCGAACCGTTCCTGCGCGATCGCGATCCCGAGGCTTTCCGCCATCAGCTCCACGGGCCGATAGCCTCGGATCCCGTCCCAGCCGATTCCGGGGACGTGCAGGATCTCCCAGTCCTCGAACCGCTCCTCGCGGCCCTTGTCGTCCCTGACGAAGTACCACAGGCGCCCGTCTCTCCGTTCTACGCGAGTCCGGTCGGGACGCAGCAGCCATAGCGCCTTCACCTGGGCCCCGCGGTCGTACTCGATCCACGAGTAGGAGCCCCCTGTCGAGACCGCGTGCTGCGCCACGGCCTCGAAGAAGACCTGGGCCGTCATCATCGGATTCGGTTGGTCATGGACGAGGCGATAGACCCGATGCCTGTCCGCGACGCGCTTCCCGTTCGCCGTCCTCTCGAAGACCTTCCGCGGCAACATCCCGAGAGGTTCGGCGATCGCCCTGACGCAGGCATAGAACGCGGAGACTCCGTAGGCCGCGCGCTCGTCGACCTGGACTCCGGAGGTCGCCTGCGGAAGCCACGACCACTGCGGGTCGTCCCGCATCTTGACGCTCTGAAACACCTTGTACCGCTCTTCGCGGAGGCGCCCGGTCAGCACGTCAGATCCACCGCCCGAAGGCGATCAGGCCGACCCCGAGGACGATGACTCCCGCCGGCGGAAAGACCCACGACGCCCCGGCGGCGACGAGCACGAGTCCTCCGTACAGGTGAAGATCCAACAGCCACGTCGACTTCCGGTCGTTCACAGGACGAACAGCTCCTGCGTTTCGTACACAGACCCGGGCTCGCGCAGCATCGCTCGCCCGAGGCCCATGACCGCCGCGACGATCCCGTCGATCCGCTTCCGTCCCTTCTTGTCCTTCTCCGGGGCCCAGCTGTCGTTCGCGTCCCGGCGGAACCTCGTGTTCCCTGCGTTCCAGGTGAGGACGGGATGGCCGCCGTGTCGGATCTTCTTGTCGGCGACTAGCCCGACGAGCGCCTTGCTCGGCTCGCCCATGGTCTTGAACCCCTGGCGCATCTCGACGACCTTGAAGCCGTCCTCGTCCTGGAGCTTCGAGCTGATCCAGCTCGCGTTCCAGGAATCGAATCCGATCTCGACGACGCGATACGTCTTTCCGAGCTCGACGATCTTCGACCGGATCGCGTCCTGGTCGACGAGGTTCCCGGGCGTCGCGGTGACGAATCCGGCCTTGACGTACCGCGGGTAATCGAACACGTCCCGACGGCGCCGCTCCTCGAGGTTCTCCCCGGGGATCCAGAAGAACGGCAAGAGAGAGAACGTGCCGTCCTCGTGCGGAAACACGGCGACGACCGACGTCAGATCGAGCTTGCTCGAAAGGTCCATCCCGAGCCAGCACTCGGAGCCCGGCTCCGCGATCGGCTGCTGCCAGCACTTCCGCCAGGCGTTCATGTCGAACCCGCCCTGCGACTCCTGGCCCCAGATGTCGAGATGGAGCTGCTTGAACGACGCCTGGTCGGCGGGGTTGTGCAGCGCGCGCTGGCACTCGGAGCGGAGATCCTCGAGTTTCACCGTCACGCCGATCGACGGGTTCGCCTTGATGAACGTCTCGTCGGCGGTCCAGTCGTCGGTCTCGGCCGCGCCGTAGATCACGCCGTAGTACTCGGGGTCCTCGATGTCGCCCGCGATCACGGCCGCCGCGTACTGGTGCTCGGTCCAGCACAGCGAGTCCTCGTCGTACAGCCCGGCCGTCGTAATCATCACGAACAGCGGCTGGCGGCGCTTCTTCATCGCGAAGCGGAGGGTGTCGAAGAGGCGGCGACTGCGCTGGACGTGGAGCTCGTCGAAAATGATCCCGTGCGGCCGGAGTCCGTGCTTCGTGGGGGCCTCGGAGCTGAGGACCTGGTAGAACCCACGAAGCGCCGGGTACACGATCCGGTTCTTGAGCGTGATCGACGCCGCGGCCAGGTCGTCGCTCTGGTTGAGCATGTTCGCCGCGTCGTTGAACACGATCGCGGCCTGCTCTCGATCGCCCGCCGCGGAGTAGACCTGGGCCCCGGCCTCGGCATCCCAGAACAGGAGCAAGAGCGCGATCGCCGCCGCGAGCGGCGACTTCCCGTTCCCCTTCGGCACCTCGATGTACACGGTTCGATACCGCCTCAGCCCGTCCGATCGCTTCCACCCGAAGACGTCGCGGATGATCTGCTTCTGCCAATCGAGCAGCTGGAAGGGCTGGCCGGCCCACTCCCCTTCCCAGTGCCGAAGGTTCGACTCGACGAACTCGACCGCAGCGTCCGCGTCGCGCGCATCGAACCGATACCCTCCGTCGTCAGATCGCCGCGCCGAGCCGGTTGACCGGCCGCGGCCGCGTCGGGTTCCCTTGGCCCTTGCCATCCCGATCCCCAATCGCCCCGCCGCCGCCTGTCACGACACGGGCGCGCGAGGACGGAGACATTCCGAACTCGACCAGGTACTGCCGCATAAGCTCCATCGCCCGATAGGCGTCCCGCACCGACGGATTCAGCGTGAACGTCCCCGTGGCCTTCGACCGGCGATACCGACCGTTCCGACGGATGTGCTTCTCCGCCGCCTCGAGCGCCGAGAACGCGCGGCAGTAGTTCGCGAGCGCCGCGAGGTCGATGTTGCTCAGCAGGTGGAGCCGAACGAGCTCGGGCCCGATCCGATCCCATTCCCGGCGCGCGACCGCGTCGAGATTTCCCGGCGGCTCAGGAACCGAGACGCACAGGTCAGGCTTCGGCTCGTCCTTCGGCATGCGGTCCGGGCGGTCCGTGCCGTGGAGCACGTGGAGATTCGTCGGCTTCCGCGGGCGGCCTCCGCGGCCCTTTACGCCGGCCACGAACTCACCCCCAAGTTTTGCCGAGGCGTGCGCGAAGG
>CAZPJJ010000255.1:0-6374 GCA_964586535.1 uncultured Acidobacteriota bacterium
TATGGACACCAAGCAGGTCATCGCCCGCTTCGAAGCCGAACGCCAGCTCCTCGCGCGCATGAATCACCCCGGCATCGCCTCCGTCATCGATGCCGGATCCACGTCCGACGGCCGTCCCTACTTCGCGATGGAATATGTCGAGGGCGTGCCGATCACCTGGTACTGCACTGAGAAGCGCCTTGATACCTCCGCACGCCTCGCGCTCTTCATCGACGTCTGCCGCGCCGTCCAGCACGCCCACCAGAAGGGCGTCATCCATCGCGATATCAAGCCCTCCAATGTGCTGGTCACCGAGGCCGAAGGCCGCGCGCAGGTCAAAGTCATCGACTTCGGCATCGCGAAGGCGATCGAAACGCCGCTCGACTACGCGACGATGCTCACGCGCGAAGGCGTGCTCGTCGGAACGCCCTCGTACATGAGCCCCGAGCAGGCCTCCGGCAAGGACATCGACACTCGCACCGACGTGTACTCGCTCGGCGTCCTGCTCTACGAACTGCTCGCCGGCGAACCCCCGTTCACGCCCTCGCAACTGCGCGCGGCGGGCGTCTTCGAGATGCACCGCCTCGTCTGCGAGATGGAGCCCGAGAAACCCTCGTCACGCGTCGCATCGACGCGCTCGACCAGCGGCGCCGCGTCCGCCAAGGGCCCGCGGGACCCGCGCTCGCTCGAGCGGGCGCTGCGCGGCGACCTCGACTGGATCGCGCTCAAGGCGCTCGCCAAAGAGCCTGACCGCCGCTACGCCGGTCCCGACCGACTCGCCGAGGACGTTCTGCGCCATCTGCGCCTCGAGCCCGTCGAGGCTGGGCCGCCGAGCGCCGCCTATCGCGCGCGCAAGTTCGTGCGCAGGCACCGCGCGGGTGTCGGTGCCGCCGCGTTCGCACTTGTCGCGCTGATCGCTGGTCTCGCACTCGCCGCGTCGGGATTCGTGCGCGCGAGCCGCGAGCGCGACGCCGCGCAGGCCGTAACGAGCTTTCTCATCGAGATCTTCCAGGTCTCCGATCCCGAGTTGACCAATGGCGAGACGCTCACGGCGCGCGAGGTCCTCGACCGCGGCGCGCGGAAGATTCGCGAGGAACGCGGCCAGGATCCCGCCACCCGCGCGCGCCTCACGAACGTCATCGGCCGCGTCTATCGCAACATCGGCCTCCACGCGAATGCGGGCCCGCTGCTCACGCAAGCCCTCGAGGAGCGCCGCGCCCTCCTCGGCAGCGACCACCGCGATGTCGCCGAGACGCTCCTCGACCTCTGCATTCTTCGCCAGTCGGAAGGTCTCTTCGACGAGTCCGAGGCACTCTGCCGCGAGTCGCTCGCCATCTACGACGCGCGCGACGGACGGCGCAGCCTCACCGCGGCGAAGGTGCTCACAGTGCTTGCCGACACGCTGGGCCAAGCCGGGAACCACGAGGATGGCGAGCGCGCCGCGCGCGAGGCGCTCGAGATCCGCATCGCCGCGGAGGGCGAGGAGAGCCGCGACGTCACGGAAAGCCGCCTGCGGCTCGGGCAGATGCTCGCGGGGCAGGGAGATCTTCAGGGCGCGGTCGAGGAGTACCGGCGCGTGCTCGCGGTGCGCGAGCGGCTCTACGATCCCGATCACAGCATGATTGCGCAGGCCGTGTCGGCACTCGCCGTCGGGCTACACGATCTCGGCGAGCTCCAAGAGGCCGAGGCACTCTATGCGCGGAGCATGGCGATCGACGAGAAGATCTTCGGACCGCACCACCACTTCATCGCCACGCACCTCAACAATCTCGCGGTCATTCACATGGACCGCGCCGAGTGGGATCTGGCCATCGAGAAACTCACCTCGGCGCTCGCGATCTATGAAGAGACGGTGGGGCGCGATCACCCGAGTGCTTTGAGTACGCGGAGCACGCTCGCCAACGCCTATCACGACAGCGGCGACATCGACCGCGCGATCGCCATCTTCGAGGAAGCGCTTCCCGTGATGCGCGAGCGCCTCGCCCCGGATCATCCGACGCTCGTCAGCACGATCATCAATTTCGGAAGCGTTCGGCGGACCCGCGGCGACCTCGCGCATTCCGCGGAGCTCTTCCGCGAGGCGCTGGAATTGCAGGAGAGCGGTCCGGAGACCCCCATTCTTGTCGTCACGCTCCACAATCTCGGGCAGTCCGTTGCCGAACTCGGTGACTTCGTCGAGGGCGAGCGGCACGTGCAGCGCGCGGTGGAGGCGTCCAACAGAGTCTTTGGTCCCCAGAACCCGCAGACGGCCAGCTTCCTGGCCACGCTCGCGTCGATCCAGGCCAGACGTGAGAAGTTCGAGGAGGCGCGGCGCACGATGGCGGAAGCCGTGTCGATCATGGAGGCGAGTCCCGATCCTGGAAACGTCCGCCTCAGGTATGTCCTCGATATCCAGAAGCGTCTCGAGGCGTACATCCTCGAGCACGAGGCACCTCGTGGCGGCCAGTAGGGCTCGCGAAGAGATTATCGCGATCCGCGTGAGGGGATTCGCCGGCGCCCGGCGCATTGACCAGTGACACCGAACGATCCGCATGCTGCGGACACCACGGAGGAACTGACGATGCGCTGCCTCATCGATCGCCCGATCGCGGCGACCCTCTTGCTGCTCGCGACACTCGGCATGGCCGCCCCGGCCCTCGCCGAGGCGCCCGCTGCGGGCACGTCCACGTACTCGCAGGCCGAGATCGACGCGCTCCGCGCCCAGATCGAGGAAATTCGCGATACCTACCTCGAACTCGCCGAGACGACGAGCCCCGAAATGCTCGAAGTCATGTCGATGCGGCTCGCGCCGCTCGATGAGCTCTCCGACGGCGACCTCGCGAATCTCAAAATCTCGGGAATCGACTTCGCGCCTCTCGTCGATGCCGCCGCCGAGATGCGCGATCTCACCGAGAATCGCCGCGATCTCGCTCGCTTCGAGGTTCAGACGAAGTCCGCGGGCTTCCCCAACGCGGCTTACACCTCGATCTGCGGCAGCCGCCGCAGCGACGCCAGCGCGATGTTCGCGGCGGGCCGCGTGCTGCAGGTCGCGGAAGGCGTCTTTTCGATCGCCGACCGCGCGTGCAACCAGGTCGCCGTTGCCGCGGGCTTCGGCGGAAACACCTCCGCGGCGTGCATCGCCGCGGACACGGTGCTCGCCGCGGCACGCTACGCTTTCGACACCTTCGCCGCCTGCGACGCCGAGATCGACTCCGTGGAGATCGAAGGCTCCTACGATCGCCTCGGGCACCTGCACGGCGACATCTCGTCGCTCGACGCCAAGGTGAGCACCGAGGCGGACGGCGTCATCAGGAACGACAACGTCAACCGCAACGCGATCGTCGCCAACGACAACGCCAATCGCGACGCGCTCGGCGCCCAGGCCGAAGCCAACACGGCGCTCCTTCTCGCCCGCGCGCAGACGCTGGCCGATCAGGGGAAGAGCCGCGAGGTCGAGAACTTCCTCCGCGTGCGCGAGTGCACGGCTTGGATGTACACGCCTGCTTCGATGGGCGGTGAACTCGACTTCGTCCTCGATGTCGTCGATCGCGTCATCGGTGACGCGCGCGCGCTCGGCTCTGTCGCGCCGGCGCGACTCGCCACCGCCGCCGCCGCCGCGGCGCAGGCGCGCTCGCTCGCGTCCAGCATGCCGCTCGATGCGACGAACTTCTGTCGCGCCATCTTCCTCGCCTACGCCGACGCAACTCCCTCCAACGTCGATCGCGTTCCCGTGAGCGGCGTCCGCTGATCTCCCCCGGTCGCCCGAGCGGCCACGTGCATGGGCCCGCGACCCCGCGAGGGGCGCGGGCCTTCTTTTCCGTCGATACGGCGGGCATCATCGTGGCTGCGCTCTGCCACTGCGCTTTGGCCAGTACCGGAATCGCCTTGCTACCATTCGAGGGAGCGAATCGTCGATCGCCGGCAAGTCGGTCGACAAGTTGGCTCGGCTCTCGTCCTTTGCGGCTGACCGCGGGGAGCTTCGATGACCACACGGTGGATTCTTGTCACGTTCGCGGTTTCCATCTCGGGAGCGGGTCTGGCGTGCCGGCAAGCCGCCCTCGCGCAGGAGGCTCAGCGTGAGACGCCGCGCCGCAGCCTCGAGTCCGCCATCGCGCCACCGCCCGGTTTCTCGCGTCGGGATCTCCCTGCGGGGAGCTTCGGCACCTGGCTGCGGCAGTTGCCGCTGCGCGAAGACGGCGCCCCCGTGCGGCTTCACGACGGCTCGCTCAAAGCGAACCAGAGTGCGCACGCCGCCGTCGTCGCCATCGACGTGGGTGCGAAGGATCTCCAGCAGTGCGCGGACGCCGTGATACGGCTGCGCGCCGAGTACCTCTTCGGCACCGCCTGCCGCGACGAGATCCGTTTCGACTTCACGAGCGGCGACGCCGCGCGATGGGACGAGTGGCGCGACGGCGTGCGCGCGCACGTGAATGGCAACCGCGTGTCATGGCGCCGGTCGGCCGCGGCCGACGATTCCTATGCGAGCTTTCGCGCGTACCTCGACTCCGTGTTCACCTACGCCGGGTCCGTTTCGCTGGAACGTGAGCTGACCCGCGTCGCCGACCCGCGCGACGTGCGCCCCGGCGACGTCTACATCCAGGGTGGATTTCCAGGTCACGCGGTGCTCGTCGTCGATATCGCCGAGAGCCAAGAGGGCGAGAAGGTCTTCCTGCTGGCGCAGAGCTACATGCCCGCGCAGGAGATCCATATCCTGCGCAGCTTCGATGAGATCTCGCCCTGGTACGCCGTCCGTACCGCTGGGGAGTTGGTGACGCCCGAGTGGACGTTCCGCCGTGGTGACCTGCGGCGTTTCGCCCGTACCTCGTGCGAACCGGCGGCGACCGCGTCACGCTGACAGCACTGGGTCACCATGCCGGTGCGCACTCCGGCTCGAGGGCGAGCGCGTCCCGCGGGCCGGTCGAGCCGTGCGAGAGACCATAGCCCTCCGCCTGGCAGACGTTGAGACCTCGCGCGATGACGTACGCCGCGTCACCCGGTGGAGGATCGGGGAGCGAGAACTCGACCGAAGCGCCCGAATAGCGTCCCAGGCAGATCGCATCGTCGAAGCCGCCGTCCGCGAGGAGGTCCGAGACGAGCCCGTGGCGCGCCTCGAACTCCGGCACGGGGACGCCCGGCCGGAAGTGCATCGTCAGCGGATCGCCCGGGTCGATCTCGATGCCGCAGTATTCGCCCCCAATCTGGAATTCTCCGATGCAGGGCCCCGAGGCGAACGTGATCCCCTCGATCGCGATCGTCTTGCCGCGCACTCCGAGCGGCTGCGGGACGACGCGGATTTCTCCGTCGTGGAAGTGAGCGGCTCCGGAGTCGTAGACGATCTGCCCCCCGGAATTCTCGATCGTGAAGCGCGCGGTCTTGAAGTCGTAGCCCGTCCAAGGGTTCGTGACTTCGAGCAGGTGGATCGGACTCTCTCCGGGTAGCTCGACCCGGACCGCGGGCGCCGCGTCGCTGCGCTTCGCACACCAACTGTGTCCGGTATCGTCGAGCCCATCTGCGACCTTCCGCGCACGGTAGGTCGAACTGTACTCGGTGGTGGCGGCGATCGACTCGTGCGAGAAGGAGAGATTCCGGCAGCGCGGCGCCGTCGCCGTGCAGATGCCGTTCGCGGCGCACATTCCCACCGCGATGCAGGGCGAATCGAAAAGGCACTCCGCGTCGCTCGCGCAGGGCGCGCCGCCTTCGATTTCCAACTCGCTCAGACACGGGTTCTGGCTCATCCAGGATTCGCCCACCATCTCGACGCGCCTCGCGCCGCGCACCGGGGGATCGATGGGGACGGTCACCTCGCCATTCGTCAGCGCCGTGGATCCCGAATCGAAGATCGTCGCCCCACTGGCGTCCTGGACGCGAAAGCGCGCCACGAGAAAGTCGCGGGCCGGCGACCACGTCGTGCGCACTCGGAGTTCGCGCACCTCGACATCGAGGACCCACGAGAGAGCGATCGTCGGCGCCGCGTCTCCAGGCGCGGCGCACCAACTCGACCCCGGGTCGATGACGCCGTCGAAGGCGTTGCGCGCGTCGTAAGCGCCGCCGTAGCGCGATGACCCCCACGGCGTCGATCCCGCGAACCCGGCGGGCGACCCGCAAAGCCCGATCCCGGCGCGGCACTCACCGTCGTAGCCGCAGGTCTCGACGCCGTTGCACGGATCGCCGTCATCGCAGGTGGCGTCCGTGGAGCAGGGGGTGGCCGCGAAGGGCGCGGGGGCGAGGAGGGGGGCGAGGAGAAGAAGGAGGGTTGGGAGCGGTGAAACGGGATGTGGCATCTCGCCTCCGGGACGGGGAAACGGAAGCGCCCCGCGAGGAAGGAGACGCTCCGCTCCCCAGAATCCCTTCAGCAGCGTCTCTCTACTCAGCCCCCTCGAAGTGTTCGAACTTCGGCGCGCGACCCCAACACAATG
>CAZPJJ010000256.1:0-6353 GCA_964586535.1 uncultured Acidobacteriota bacterium
GCGCCTCCAGGTCGTCCACACGAGGAGCCGCCTGCACTGCCGCCCGGCGGGCGCGGGCACGTGGAGCAGGTGAATCCGCCGTTCTCGCATCCCGCGAAGCCCTGCGAGCCGTTCCCGCCATTGGCGCCGACACCGCCGGGCTGCCCGGGAACTCCGTCGAGCCCGCGCCCGGCGACGACAGTCACGTCGCGAAGCACGAGTCCCGGGGAAGAGACGGCGCGCACGCCGTAGGTCGAGGCGCCGGGCGTGGTCACGTCGTCGCTCTCGATGCGCACGCGCTCGACGATGGTCTCGGCCGCGATGCCGTCGGCCGCCATCGAGAGCAGGCCGCCATTGATCGTCGCGGTCGAGGCCGTCGAGCGCTGCCAGTTCGCGCCGCGCGCGTAGCCGCCGTAGAGGCCGATGCCGGCTCGCAGATCGACGCGCTCGAGATAGAGGCCCTCGTCGAGGAGCACCTGGTTCGACGCGCTCGTCTCCGCGAGATCGAGCCCGGCGAGGATCGTGCGCACGGGAAGTTCGCGCGTGCCGGGATTGGCGTCGTCGCCCGCAGGCGAGACGAAAACGGCTTTCGCGGCGTCGCCGTCGATGCCGTCGCAGTTGGCGTCGACGAAGCCGGGATCGGGAAGGTCGACCGCCGACTGGAAGACGCAGAAGTACTCGCAGCCGTCCTGTGCGTCGCCGTTGAGATCGAAGAAGTCCGCGGCGCAGGTCTCGATGAAACAAGCGCCCGCGCCGCAGCCGGCGCTCGCGTTGGGCAGCGCGCAGGCGAGGCCGCACGCGCCGCAGTTGGCGGGATCGTTCGCCGTCGCGATCTCGCAGCCGTTGGCGTCGTCGAGGTCGCAGTCGTCGAAACCGGCGTCGCAGGCGTCGAGCACGCAGCCCGAATCGATGCAGGCGGCGCTCGCGTTGGCGAAGGAGCACGCGTTGCCGCAGGTGCCGCAGTTGGCGGGATCGCTTTCGATCGCGATCTCGCAGCCCGTGCCCGCCGCGGCGTCGCAGTCGTCGAATCCGGCATCGCAGGTGTCGATCGCGCAGCCGTCCGCGGTGCAGATGCCACTCGCGTTGGCGGGGTCGCACGCCGCGCCGCACGCGCCGCAGTTGGCGAGGTCGGCGAGGAGGTCGGACTCGCAGCCGTTGGCGGCGTCGAAGTCGCAGTCGCCGAAGTCTTCGTCGCAGAACGCGATCGCGCAGGCGCCCGCGAGGCACTCCTCGGTGGCGTTGGGGAGGTCGCACGAGGCCTCGGAGCCTGGACCATCGACGGTACCGTCGCAGTCGTTGTCGATGCCGTCGCAGCGCTCGGGCGGATCGACGACGCAAGGGCTCGAGACCTCGTAGAAGAAGATCGCGCCGGGCGGCGGGGTGTCGGTCCACGTTCGGCCGTCGGTCCCCCCGAGTTCGTTGGCCGGATCGGTGACGCCGAGCGGTGTGGTCGAGCGATAGATCGTGAAGCGCGGCGTGCCGCCCTCCCACGTCAACGTCACCTGCTCGGGCGACGGCCCTTTTTGGATGGTGAGCCGGACGCCGTCACCCGCCCCGGAAGCCAGAGCGGCCGAGGGCACGGCCAGGAGCAGGAGGACGAGAGCGACGAAAACGGTGCTTCGTCGCAGATCGAGAAGTCGGAGACTGTTGCGGATCATCGCGGTCCCTCCCGGCGCCGCGTCCTGCGGTCTGCCCGTGTCGTGCGGGGATCCTCGGGAATCCCCTCAGTACGGGAAGCGAAAACCGCGTACGGACCGTTGAGGCGGAGTAATCTTTCAGGGCGGAAGCTGCCGGAGAGGCGAAGGGAGGACCGGGTGCCGGATTCGCCGGGCGAGATCTCGAGGCTGCTCGTCCGCTGGCGCGGCGGCGACGATCGCGCACTCGACGAACTCGTGCCGCTCGTCTACGAAGAACTCCGGCGGCTGGCCAGCAGGGCCATGTCGGGCGAGCGGAGGGACGGGCACGCGCTGCAGACGACCGCAATCGTCCACGAGGCCTACGTGCGCCTCGTCGATGCGGACATCCCCTGGGGGGATCGTGTCCACTTCTATTCGGTCGCCGTGCGCATGATGCGCCGGATCCTCGTCGACCACGCGCGCGCCGAACGCAGCGCGAAGCGCGGCGGCTCCGAACGCCCCGTGACGCTCGGGGAGGATCTCGCGGTGGGCGCGTCCATCCCGCTCGCCGATTTTCTCGATCTCGACGCGGCGCTCGACCGCCTTGCGCTCCACGACGAGCGGAAGAGCCGCGCCATTCAGCTGCGTTACTTCGCGGGGCTCGACTCGGAGGAGATCGCGCCGATCCTGGGCGTGCCGGCGTCGACCGTGCGCAGTGATCTGCGGTTGGCGCGGGCGTGGCTGCTCAAGGAGTTGACGCGCGAGCGGCCTTTCTAGGACGGCTTACACTGTCCGGCATGAAAGGCCTCGTCCTGGTCACCGGCGCTACCGGATACATCGGTGGGCGGCTCGTGCCGCGCCTGCTCGAGGATGGCTGGCGGGTGCGCTGCCTGGCGAGAGCCCCCGAAAAGCTATCCGGGCGCCCCTGGTCACGCGATCCGCGCGTCGAGATCGTCGCGGGAGAACTGAGCCGCGCGGGGGCCGCGCGGGCGGCGCTCTCCGGCTGCGATGCGGCGTTCTACCTCGTCCACTCGATGCTCGCCGCGGGTCGCGAGTACGCAGAGCGCGATCGTCAGATGGCGCGCGCTTTCGCGGCGGATGCGCGCGACGCGGGAGTCGCCCGCATCATCTATCTCGGAGGTCTCGGCGAACTGGGCGACGGGCTCTCCGAGCACCTGGCTTCCCGCCGGGAGGTCGAGCGTGAACTCGCGGCGAGCGGAGTTCCGCTGACGGTGCTGCGCGCGGCGATGATCATCGGTTCGGGCTCGGCATCCTTCGAGATCCTGCGCTATCTCGTCGAGCGGCTGCCCGTGATGGTGACTCCCAGCTGGGTCACCACGGAATGTCAGCCGATCGGCGTGCGCAATGTGCTCAAGTACCTCGTCGATTGCCTTTCGGTGCCGCAAACCGCGGGAAAGACGCTCGACATCGGCGGCGCGGACGTGCTGACATATCTCGATTTGATGCATCAGATGGCCGAGGAACTCGGCCTGCGGAAGCGATTGATCGTGCCGCTGCCGGTCTTGACGCCCAATCTCTCATCGCGATGGATTCACTTCGTCACGCCGCTCTCGAAGGACATCGCGCGTCCCTTGGCCGAGGGCCTGCGCAATCGCGTCGTCTGCCGCGACGACGAGGCGCAGCGCTTGATGCCGCAGACGCTGCTCACCGCGCGCGAGGCGATTCGCGCCGCGCTCCTGCGCGTGCACGATCACAGCGTCGAGACGATCTGGACCGCCGCAGGGCCGATGCCTGGAGACCCGGACTGGTCGGGGGGCAAAGTCTTCGTCGATCGCCGCTCGATCGACATCGAGTGCAGTCCCGAGGCGGCCTTCGCGGCCGTGCGGCGCATCGGCGGCACGAACGGCTGGTACGCGGCGAATGGCCTTTGGAAGCTGCGTGGCATTCTGGATCGGCTCGTGGGCGGCCCTGGCCTTCGACGCGGACGGCGCGATCCCGACCAGATCGCGCTGGGCGAGGCGATCGACTTCTGGCGCGTGGTCGGCTTCGAGGACAACCACCGGCTGCGACTGCGCGCGGAGATGAAACTGCCCGGCGAGGCGGAGCTGGAATTCGAGGTCGAGCCCGGCCAGGGCGTGACGAGACTGATCCAGACGGCGCGGTTCCGGCCTCACGGCCTGCTCGGTCTCGCCTACTGGTTCGCGGTCATGCCGCTACACGGGATCGTGTTCAGCGGGATGCTCCGCGGACTCGCGGTTGCGGCGCACGCGAAGAACCCAGCCGTATGACCTGAGGCGGAGTGGGGAGCGAGCGCTCCCGAACCCCGTCAGCCGCGCTTCTTGGCGAACTCGTCCATCAGCGACGCGAGCGCCTGGGCGCCCTCGATCGGCATCGCGTTGTAGATCGAAGCGCGGCAGCCGCCGACGCTGCGGTGGCCCTTGAGGCCGGACATCTTGCGTGCGCTCGCCTCGGCGAGGAACTCCTTTTCCAGCTCCTCGGTCGGCAGGCGGAAGACGACGTTCATGGCCGAGCGGCAGTGGGCATCGACGGGACAGCGGTAGAACTCGGGGTGGCGAGCCATCGCGTCGTAGAGGAGCCGCGAGCGCTTGGCGGCCATCTCTTCGGCCCACGCGAGACCGCCTTGGGACTCGAGCCAGTCGAGCGTGAGCTTCATGAAATAGATCGCGAAGACGGGCGGCGTGTTGTAAAGCGACTTCTCGCCCGCGTGGGTCTTGTAGCTCAGATACGCGGTCAGGTTGTCGGAGCAGCGCTCGAGAACGTCGTCGCGGACGATGACGATCGCGAGGCCGGCGGGGCCGACGTTCTTCTGCGCGCCCGCGTAGATCAGTCCGAATTTCTCCACCGGGACGCGGCGGCTCATGAAGTCCGACGACATGTCGCAGACGAGCGGCACGGCGCCCGTGTCGGGCCACTCGTGCCACTGGACGCCGCCGATGGTCTCGTTCGACGTGAGGTGCACGTAGGCCGCGCCGGGATCGAGCTTCAAGTCGGAGGTGCGCGGGAGCGTCATGAACGAACTCGGCGCGCCGTCGAAGACGACGTTGACCTTGCCGACTTTCTTGGCGTCGGAGGCGGCCTTCTTGGCCCACGCTCCGGTGAGCGTCATGTCGCAGCTCTTGTCCGGGCCGAGCAGGTTGAGCGGCACCATCGAGAATTGGAGGGTCGCGCCGCCGCCGAGCAGGAGGATCTGGTAATTGGCCGGTACGCCGAGCAGCCGCCGCAAGGCGCCGAGCGCGCCGTCGTGAACGGCCTCGTACTCCTTGCTGCGATGGCTCATCTCGATGAGCGACATGCCGAGCCCGCGATAGTCGACGAGCTCGCGCTGCGCTTCCTCGAGGACGGGGAGGGGGAGCGTGCACGGGCCGGCGCTGAAATTGAAGATGCGATTCATCTGTGAACTCTCCGCGCGGCGCATGCCGCGAACGAGCGACGAGCGATCGATCAATCTTCGAGGCTGCGGACGACGACGCCCGAGCGCAGTTTCGGTTCGAACCAAGTCGACTTGGGCGGCATGATCGCGCCCGAGTCCGCGATCGCCATGAGCTGCGCGACTGAAACGGGGTGGCAGGCAATGGCGACCTTCATGTCGGTCGTGGCGCGCCGCTCGAGCTCTTTCATGCCGCGGATGCCGCCCACGAAGTCGATGCGCTCGTCGCTGCGCGGATCTTCGATACCGAGGATCGGGGCGAGCAGGTTCTCCTGCAGGATCGCCACGTCGAGGCTTCTGACGGGATCTTCCGCGGGAAAGGAGCCCTCCTTGGCGCGCAACTCGTACCACGCCCCGCCGACGAAGAGCTTGAAGAGGCGCGCGGCGGCCGGCTCGCGAGCGTCCGAGGGTGCGACGTCGAAGCGCTCCGAGACGCGGGCCAGGAACGATCGCTCGTCCTGGCCGTGGAGATCCTTGACGACGCGGTGGTAACCGAGGATGCGCAACTCGTCGTCGGGGAAGGCGACGGCGAGGAAATGGTTGTAGGGCTCGTCGCCGGTATGGCGCGGGTTGGCGGCGCGCAGGCGGTCGCGGACGCGGAAAGCCGACGCCGAGCGATGGTGGCCGTCGGCGACGTAGAGCGCATCGAGGGCGGCGAAGCCGTCACGGATGGCGTCGATCGACGGACCATCGGAGATCACCCAGAGCCGATGGCGGATGCCGTCCGGCGCAACGAAGTCCGTTGCCGCCGGAGTGGCCGCGGTGCTCGTCAGGATCGCGCCGAGATCGGGACGCGCGCGATAGGTGAGGAGCACGGGGCCGGCGTTCGCCATGATCGACTCGGTGTGACGGACGCGGTCGTCTTCTTTGGCGCGGCGCGTGAGCTCGTGCTTTTTGATCAGGTCGCGCTCGTACTCGTCGACGCTCGCGCCGATCACGAAGCCGTGCTGGACGTGCGATCCCATCGTGAGTTCGTACACGTAGAAGCACGGGACCGGATCGCGCACGAGAACGGCATCGGCCACGAAGCGCCGGAAGGTCTCGCGCGCCTTGTCGTAGACGGCCTCGCTGTGGACGTCGACGTGAGGCGGCAGGTCGATCTCGCTCTTGCTCACGTGCAGGAACGAGTACGGATTGCCGGCAGCCATCGCGCGGGCTTCGTCCGAATTGAGCACGTCATAGGGGGGCGCCGCGACTTTCGCGACCAAGTCGGCACGCGGCCGGAGTCCGGCGAACGGACGCACGTCTGACACGGGGATCTCCTCTTCGGCACCGAAGGCTGCAACCGAGACGGCCGCGCATTTATACCGGCATCCACGCTCCATCACAAAGCCGCCCCGATTCCGGGG
>CAZPJJ010000257.1:0-6338 GCA_964586535.1 uncultured Acidobacteriota bacterium
GAGGGGATTTTGGAGCCAGAGGCGAGGATTGAACTCGCGACCTGCTGATTACGAATCAGCTGCTCTACCACTGAGCTACTCTGGCCACTGCCGACGGGGCAAAGCGGCCGAAACCATAGCACGCTCGCGACCCGGCGCAACCGGGCCCTCGGGGCCGTCCGCCGTGCGCCCGCCCCGTCGGCGAGGCTATCCTTCGCGCATGGTTCACCGCCGACTCTTCGATCGTTTCCCGGAAGCTCGCGAGTGGTCCGACGACGTGACGGTCATCGGGCCGGGGATGCGCCTTGCGGGCGAGATCGAGTCGGAGGGGACGGTCGTCGTCGCGGGTCGGGTCGAGGGAAGGGTGCGCTCGGGGCGCATGGTGCTCGTCTTGGTGGGCGGCGTCGTGACGGGGCCGATCCTGGCGGAGGCGGCGGTGATCGACGGCGCGGTGGATGGCGATGTCGAGGTGGTGGACCAGTTCGAGCTGGGTGCGAGCGGACGCTTGCGCGGCGACGTGACGGGCCCGCGCATCGCGGTCGCGGAGGGGGCCTACCTGAAGGGCCGCGTGAGGCCGACGGGCGGGCCGGTGAAGCATTTCCGCGAGCGGCGCCAATGAGCCGGGCGCGGACGGTCGCGCCGCGCCGCGCGCGATGAGTCCGGATCAACCACCCCGCTGGTATTTCGAATCGCCGCTCGATCGCGGTGCGCTGCGCGCGCGCGCGGGCGTGGCGATGAGCTTTGCGTTCGTGCTGGCGTTCATCGCGGCGGGGTCGTTTCACGCGGGCTCGATCGTGGGGCCGGGACTGGGCGTGGTGGGCGCGCTGGGGTTCGTGCTGGCGGCGGGGCTGACGTGGCGCATGGCTCATCTGGAGCGCGCGCCGCTGGTGCTCGACGAGCGCGGCCTCGAGGTGGACGACGGTCTGGGGACGCGCTGGCGCCTGGCGTGGACGGACGTCGCGGACGTGCGCATCGCGCGCTCTTTGTGGGGCCGCCGGGTGGTGCTTGAGGTGCGCGCGCCGCAGGGTGTGATGGCGCGCGTCCTTCCGAGACTCTGTCAGGGCGACGGGCCGCCCGAGTGGACGGCGGGGCTGATCCAGACGTTCCGCAACCGCGCGCTTCATCCCGAGGTGCCGGAGCCGCGCGCGTGAGCGCGCGCCGCCGGCTGCGGGTCGCGTTCGTGGAGCCGTTCGAAGACGGCTCGCACGCGGCATTCGTCGAGGGCTGGATCGCACGCAGCGAGCACGCGATCACGGTGCTGGGCCTGCCGGGCGAGCGCTGGAAGTGGCGGATGCGCACGGCGGCGTGGACGCTCGGCGAGCGTCTCGCACGCTTGCGGCCGTTGCCCGACGTCGTCGTCGCGACGAGCCTGCTCGACCTGGCGCACCTGCGCGTGGCGTCTCGCCTCGCGCGCGCGCCGTTCGCGCTCTACTTCCACGAGAACCAGCTCAGTTATCCGCGACCGGCGGGCGAGGCGCTCGACCGGGGCTTCGCGGCGGCGCATCTGGCGTCGCTGCTCGCGGCGGACGGCGTGGCGTTCAACTCGCGCTTTCATCGCGCGGCGATGCTCGCCGACTTGGCGGCGTTCCTCGACGAGGCACCCGCACCCGCGCCGCGCCGCGCTCTCGCGATCGTGCGCCGCGCGCGTGTGCTGCCGCCGGGCGTCGATCTCGCGGGATTCCCGGCGCCGGCGGAGCGGCCGCCCCGCGACCCGCCGCGGATCGTGTGGAATCACCGCTGGGAAGAAGACAAGCGGCCGAGCGCGTTCGCGCGCGTCGTCGACGCGCTGGCGGAGCGTGGGCTCTCGTTCCGCTTGATCCTGCTGGGCACGACGAGCCAAGTGCAGCCGAAGCCGCTGCTCGCGCTCCGCGAACGTCACGCGGAGCGCCTCGACCGCGCGGTACCGGCGGCGACGCGCCAGGAGTACGTAGCGTGGATGGCGCGCGCGGACGTGGCGGTATCGACGGCGGCGCAGGAGAACTTTGGCTACGCGGCGATCGAGGCGATGGCGGCGGGCGCGGTGCCACTCTTGCCGCGACGGCTCTCGTATCCTGAGATCGTGCCGCGCGCACTGCACGAGGCGCTGCTCTACGACGGCACGGACGACGCGCTGCTCCTGCGCCTCGCGCGCTGGATCGAAGCGCCGGAAGAGCCGGCCGCGTGGCGCCGCCGTGTGATGCGCGCCGCGCAAGCGCACGGCTGGGAGTCACGTGCACACGCGCTCGACGAGTGGGTGACGGAGATCGCGGGGAGGAATCGCAAACTATGAGCGCAGCGAAGACGGCAGCGAGGACGGCAGCGAAGACGCACGTGGTGACGATCACGGCGCCTGTGCGCGCGGATCTCGCGGGCGGCACGCTCGACATCTGGCCGTTGGGCCTCTTCCATCCGGGCTCGTCGACGGTGGCGACGGCGCTCTCGCTGCGTGTCGCCGTGACGTGCGCGCCGGCCGAGGCGCCAGGCACGCTGACGCTCGTGTCGACCGATCTGGGAAAGCGGCGCATCGCGCCCTTCGATCGCGAGGCGCGCGCGCGGCGCGGTCCGCTGGAACTGGTGGAGCGGCTCGCGCAGCGCCTCGCACCGGACGACGGCGCGACGATCGAGACGCTCTCGCCTGTGCGCGCGGGCTCGGGGCTGGGCACGTCGTCGGCGCTGGGCGTCGCGGTGGCGGTGGCACTCACGCGGCTGCGGGGCGAGACGCCGCGCGCCGAGACGATCGTGCCGATCGTGCGCGACGCCGAGGCGCAGGTGCTCGGCATCCCGACGGGCACGCAGGATCACCTCGCGGCGTGGCACGGTGGGCTGGTCGCGCTCGAGCATCGTGCGGGTGGCGCCGCGGTCCACGTGCTCGACAGGGCGCTGCAGGCCGCGCTCGCTCTACGTCTGCTGATGGTCGACTCGGGCGAGGGGCGTTCTTCGGGGCCGTCGAACTGGGACATGATCCGCCGCCGCATCGACGGCGAGCCCGAGGCGGCTCTCGCGCTCTCGCGCGTGGCCCGAGCGGGGACCCGCGCCGTCGAGGCGCTGGCGAAGCACGACTGGCGTGCGCTGGGCGCGGCGATGACGGCGGACCTTCGAGCGCGGATGGAGTGGTCGCCGCTCGTGATGACCGAGCGGCTCACGGCGATCTTCGACGCGGCGGGTCTTGCGGGCGCGCTCGGCGCGAAGGTCTGCGGCGCGGGTGGCGGCGGCTACGCGGCGATCCTGGTCGATGAGTCGAAACGCGAGCGCGTCGTCGCGGCGATCCGCGAGGCGGGCGGGCTGCCCTCGGAGGCGCGTCCCGATCCCAGCGGTGTGCGAACGGTGCGAACGGTCAGCGCGCGACGGGAACGTCGAGTTTGACGGCCTGCGTGCCGGGCGCGCAGTAGCCGCTCGCTTTGACGCAGTAGAAGAACTTCAACTCGCCCTCCAACTGGCGCGTGGCACCGCCGCCGGGCTGCGGTGTGACCGTCAGCACGAGGGGGTCGATCGTCGTGAAAGCGAACTCGGAGACCTCTTTGATGGGCTTCTTCGAGCCGACGAAAGCCTCGTTGGCGGCGAGGACGGCTCGGTCGGCCTTGTCGATGCGCAGCGTGATGCCGGGGTAGCGGTTGAGGGCGATTCCCTCGGGCGGGACGATCGAGACCTTCACGGTCGCGGCCTCGCCGGGCTTGGCGGGGCTGGGCTCGACGGCGACGTCGAGTTTCATCAGCGGCGTCTTCTCGGGTTTGCCGATGGCCCAGGCGTGCGGTGAAACGACAGCGGCAACGAGAAGAAGGGCGAGAAGAACGCGACCCACGGGGCACCTCCGCGGGCATGATAGGCAGGCTTCGCCGGACCGGCAAAGAATGGGCGACCAGGCGCCGGGTGGCGCCCCGGCCGGGATCGTCGTACATCCGTGGGGTTCAGGAGCCCCTCTTGATCCGGGAGGTCGTGTCGATGTCCATCGTTCTGCCGAGCCGCCCGCTCCTCGCACTCGCCTTTTTTGCGGCGGCGATCCTCGCTGCCTCCGCGCCGGCCCTCGCCGGTGAACGCATCGAGTTCAAGAACGGCCACCGTCTTGTCGTCGAGTCGTCGCGTGTCGAAGGCGACACGGTCTTCGTGAAGCTGGCCGACGGCAGCGAGGTCGGCTTCCCGAAGGCGCTCATCGCCGAAGTCGAAGAGGGTCACCGCCCCGGCGGCGGGGGCGGCATCGGCAACGGTTCCCCGCGCGGCAAGAGCTTCGAAGAACTCAACGGCTATCAGCGCGCGGTTCGCGAACGCGATCAGGGCCAGTCCATCGCGTTCAATCAGGCGACGATGCGCTCGGTGAAGCCCGGCACCCGGCTCTCGGTCGGCTTCGCCTACAAGGGCAGCGTCGACGTGACCCGCGCGACCGAGGGCACGCAGAAGGGCACCTCCGTCACGAGCCATTACAGGCAGATGGGCGCCTCCCCCGCCCCCGCCGACGCGTCCGCGACCGGCGCCGCGCCGCCGCCGACCAAGGGGCGCTTGCCCGTCAAAGAAGTCGCGCCCAGGATGAGCAGCCGTTAGCTCTCGCCAACCCAGCGTGCGATATCCAACGGAACTTGCGATCGGCCTGACCGGCCCCAACGCCGCCGGCAAAGGCGAGGTCGCCGCGCTGCTCGCGACGGAGGGCTTCGTCGTCCACTCGCTCTCCGACAGCGTCCGGGCCGCGGCCCGCGCGGCCGGGCTCGACGTCTCGCGCGAGTCGCTCATCGCGACCGGCCAGCGCCTCCGCGCCGAGCGAGGCCCCGGCGTCCTCGCCGAGCTGCTGCTCGAGCGCCTCACGGAGCGGCTCGTCGTCGTCGATTCGATCCGCCATCCGGCCGAAGTCGAGGTCCTGCGGCGGCTTCCGCGATTCTTGCTCCTGGGTGTCGACGCCGCCGTCGATGTCCGCTGGCAGCGGGCGGTTCTCCGCGGACGCGAGGGCGACGTCCCCGATCTCGAGACCTTCCGCGAGCGCGAGCGCCGCGAGAACGGCGACCGCCCCGAGGCCCAGCAGCTCTCGCGGACCTTCGCCATGGCCGACGCCGTCGTCCGCAACGACGGCACGCTCGACGACCTGCGCGACGCCGCCCGGGAGATCCTCCACCTCTGGGGGGCGCTCTGACGCGCGCGGGCTGAGGGCCTGGAAGCCCCCGGCTTGCGAGCGGCGGACCGATCGGCTGATCCGGGCTAGAATCCCGTTTCACGACCCGGAACGGCGCCGCGAGTAGGCCCACGGCCTCTCCCGCGCCCCGGTTCCAACGCCCGCCCGGGCACGAGGAAACGCCGTGAAGGTTCCCCGTAAGGAACGCATGTCGCTCGCGGAGAAGCTCTATCTGCCCGCGATCCTCAAGGGACTCACGATCACCGGCCGCCACGCGGCGCGCTTTTCGGATCGCGTCACGCGCCAGTACCCCGAAGAGCCGACACCGATTCCCGACGGCTATCGCGGCATGCCCGTCCTCGTCAAAGACGAAGAAGGCCGCATTAAGTGCGTGGCCTGCCAGCTCTGCGAGTTCGTGTGCCCGCCCGAGGCGATCAAGATCGTCCCCGGCGAGTATGCCGAGAGCAACGTCGAAAAGTACCCCGCGCGCTTCGACCTCAACATGCTGCGCTGCATCTACTGCGGACTCTGCGAAGAGGCCTGCCCCGAGGAGGCGATCTTCATGAGCGGCATCGCCACCTTCGTCGCGCCGACGCGCGAAGCCGCGATCCTGCCCAAAGAGAAGCTCCTCGAACTGGGCGGCGTGCGCGCGGGCGGCATCAAGAAGTGGGCGTCGAAGTGACGCTCGCGCTCTCGCGTCGCGAGGGCGTTCGTCTCGAGTGCCTGTGGAGATCTTCGCGCGCTCGCGAGGGGAGCGCTTCACGAGGCCGCGCGTGTCCGACGACGTGCGCCGCCCGCGAAAGGTAGCGGATGGAGCACATCTACGAAGACGGCGTGCGCGTCGCCCGGCCGGTCGAACAAGCGTCGGCTCGCCCCGTGCGCCTCGACGACATCGCCGATCCCGCCGACCTTCGCGGGCTCTCGATCGAGCAACTGCAAGAGATCGCCGCGCAGATCCGGGCCTTCCTCGTCGACATCGCCGCGACCAAGGGCGGGCACTTCGCCTCCAGCTTGGGGACGGTCGAGCTCACGCTCGCGCTGCACTATGTCTATCAGACCCCCGACGACCTGCTCGTCTGGGACGTCGGCCATCAGGCCTATGTGCACAAGCTGCTCACGGGGCGCCGCGATCGCCTGCACACGATCCGCCAGTACGGCGGGCTCTCGGGTTTCCTCAAGCGCTGCGAGAGCAGCTTCGACGCGTTCGGCGCGGGGCATGCCTCGACGGCGCCCTCCGCCGCGCTCGGCATGCGCGTTGCCGCGGATCTCGACGGCGACGACGCCCGCC
>CAZPJJ010000258.1:0-6256 GCA_964586535.1 uncultured Acidobacteriota bacterium
GCGCACGCGGCTTTTATCGGCGCTCGTGACCTGCTCGTGGAGCACGACGCTGATCGGCACCAGCGCGTCGGGTGCGGACTGCTCGAGCACCTCCGCGAGCGGCGCGCGCAGCTTGCCGGTCGCGTCGCCTTGCGCCATCGCGGGCGCGGTCGTGGCGACGGCGGTGGCGGCGACGGCGAGCACGAGGATCAGCGTCGAAGGGACGAGGGGACGCAGCGAAGGTCTGGGCATCGTCGATCTCCCCGGGGCATGGCCGGCGCTTCACACGCTTCGCTGCGGGGAACTCGGGACGAGCGCGAGCGAAGGCGGATCGACGCGGCAGGCGGTGTCGCGGGAATCTACGTCGATCGGTGCCCCTAGCGAAACCCCATCCGAGGGCGAAATGCGCGGGATGCCGGCGATGCCGCGGTCGGCGCGGGTCGGCGCGGGGCGGCGCGAGGCGGCGAGAGCGTCGGCTATGATTCGAAAGCGTCGAAGTGTCGAGGAGGCTCACCATGTCCGTCCGTCTGCGCGTCGTCCAGGGCGACATCACCGCGCTCGCCGTCGATGCCATCGTCAACGCTGCGAACTCGTCCCTGCTCGGCGGCGGGGGCGTCGACGGCGCCATTCATCGCGCCGCGGGGCCCGCGCTGCTCGACGAGTGCCGCGCGCTCGGCGGCTGCGCGACCGGCGACGCGAAGATCACCGGCGGCCATCGCCTCGCCGCGCGATTCGTCATCCACACCGTCGGGCCCGTCTACGGCGGCGGCGACCGCGGCGAAGAGGCGCTGCTCGCCTCGTGCTACCGGCGCTCGCTCCAACTCGCCGCCGAGCACGGCGTGCGCACGATCGCCTTCCCCAGCATCAGCACCGGCGTCTACGGCTATCCCATCGAGAAAGCAGCCCCCATCGCCGTCGCCGCGGTGCGAGCCTTCGCCGCGCGACCGACGAGCCTCGAGGAAGTGACCTTCTGCTGCTTCTCCGACCGCGATCGCGAGGTGTACGAGCGCGTGCTCGCGGAGCACGGAGAGTGACCTGCGTTTCGCGCGGAGCGCCCATGCGAAGTCCCTGGCTCGACATCCCCCTCGACGACTACGAAGGACACATGGCCCTGCCGGGCGTGGCGCAGGCCGCGCTTCTCGCCGACGTCCTGGCCGAGGTGCTCGCGCTGCGCGCTCCCGACTCGCTCGCGCTTCTCGGATGCGCGGGCGGCAACGGCCTCGAGCGCGTCGATCCGCGCATCACGCCGCTCGTCGTCGCCGTGGATATCAACGATCGCTACGTCCACGCGGCGCACGCGCGTTTCGCCGCGCGCTTTCCCGCGTTCTCCGCGATCGCCGCCGACCTCGAAAGCGACTCCCTCGACATCGAGCCCGTCGCGCTCGTCTATGCCGCGCTGCTTTTCGAGTACGTCGACGTGCCGCGGACGCTCGCGCGGATTCGCCCCCTCGTGCGGGACGGCGGTGCCCTCGTCACCGTCGTGCAGGAGCCCAGCGCCGACATCCCAGACGTCACGCCGACGCCCTTCGCCACGCTCCTCACTCTCTCGCCCGCGATGCGTCTCGTGACGCCCGATGACCTGCGCGCGCACGCGGCGCGCGTGTCCTTGGCGGAGGCCGGCGCGTCCCGCCGGAGCACCTCCGCCGGCAAGACATTCACCGTGCAGGTCTTCGTCCCCGCGGAGGAACCATGCCGATGATCGATCCCTTCGCCGGCGACATGCCCGTGCTCGACGCGCCGCGCTTGCGCTTGCGCGCCCTGAGAGATGCCGACATCCCCGCGCTTTTCGACGTCTTCGGCGATCCCGAGACCATGCGCTACTGGAGCTGGCCCGCGCTGCCCGCCCTCGACGACGCCGCGCGTCTGCTTCAGCGCATCCACGATGGCTTTCGCGCGCGGACCTTCCTCCAGTGGGGCATCGCCGACCGCCAGACCGACGCCATCATCGGCACGTGCACGCTCTTTCGCCTCGATCTCGACCACCGCCGCGCCGAGATCGGCTTCGCGCTCGCGCGCACCACGTGGGGCCGCGGCCTCGCCTCCGAGGCCGTCCGCGCCGTGCTGCGCTTCGCCTTCGACGAGCTCGGCCTCCATCGCGTCGAGGCCGACGCCGATCCCCGCAACGCGCGTTCCCTCGCGCTCCTCGAGCGACTCGGATTCCGCCGCGAGGGCCTGCTCCGCGAGCGCTACCACGTCGCCGGCGAGATCCAGGACGCCGTTCTGCTGGGGTTACTCGCCCCCGAGTGGCGCGCGCGCCTCGCCACGGAGGCGACGGGGGACGCGTTGCGCTGAGGAGTGCGGTGAACTGAGGCGAGGCGAAGCGATTCGCGAGTTGTTGCGCGGAGAGGCGGTGCGGCGGGCTTCGCTCGGCGAAGCGCTCGCGCCTGCGCCGCGGCCTGCGCCGCCGGGCGTGCTTCCGAGGGCAGAGCGATCGGCAGGTCGCGGCGCTCGCCTCACCTCGTGCCGATCTCGCCAGCTACGCGGGCTCGACGATCGCAAGATTCCTGGCGGTGGATCTGGCAATCAGAAGCGCGAGCGATGGGGCGCCGGTGACGTGGAATCGATATTCGTACACGTTCAACAATCCTCTGAATGCGACAGATCCGACGGGGATGGGGCCGGCGGCGAGCAAGGGCAAAAGTTCGCAGGATCTCGCTGCACTCGCTGTACTCGACGAGGTGAATCCTCAGTCGATCGCAGAGAACCTTGAATACCGCGGCCCCTTCTACAAGCTCAATGGGGAGTTTCATTTTCAGAGACCAGATCGAGGGACGAAGTACGTATGCAGCCCGGGCTCAGCGGGTGTTCCAAGCGGAGCAAGCATCGTTGGGATCTACCACACGCACGGTGATTACTCTCGAGTGATCGGCGGACGCATTGTGCGGACGACACGTGAGTTCGATGAGTACGACTCGGATAACTTCAGCAACGAAGACGTGCGAATGGCCATAGAATTTGGAGCGGGCGTTTCTTCCTATCGATCGTATCTGGGCACACCGAGTGGCTTGTTCTTGGGGTTTAATCCCGCTTCAAGGAGGCAATACGAGCTGCCATGAAGAAATACACTCTATCGGTCGCCCTCTTTCTCCTCGTTGGACTCAGCCTCGCGAGTCAGCAGAAGACCTTAGGGATCGGCAAAGTCGCAGGATCGATGCGGGGAACGACGTTCCGGGTCGTGCAAGCGGCTTTGCCGGCTCTGGAGGAAAAGAGCTTGGACCTGGGACGATACATGATCACGGTATACGAGCATGAATCGTCATACGTCGTCGCTTTCACGGACCCCGACAAGCCCGCTGACGTGATCGGCGGATCGCCCAACTTCCTCGAGTACGAGGTCGACATCAGTAAGAAGGGGCTCCGGGTCTTGCGAGCGCACTACGTGAGATAGCGTCGTCTAGGTCTCACGCTGATCTCATAGAGTTCGCAGCGGACCGGCTGAGGTCCCGTGAGCGAAGCGTGTTTCGCGACACACTCGACCCCCCACCCCGCCCCGCACGGCCGCCCCCCACGACACGAGTCCCCCCTCCATGGCCGCTTCGCCACACAAGACCCCCCTCGGTGGCCGCTTTTCGACACGAGTCCCCTGTCGATGGCCGCGAATCGCTCGAAATCACCCCTTCTGGGCGCGTTTGCGGCCACAAAGAGAGGACTCGTGCGGCGCAGCGGCCATGGAGGGGGGACTCGTGTCGGCGGGACACATCGCATCGTCGTGGCGCTTCGTGGGGGCGAGACCTCAGGGCCAAGTTCTCTCTCACTCTCTCTCTCTCTCTCGCTTGCTCCGCCTTGCGCCGCTCTCCAAGCTCCGCCGCCCCGATCCCCTCCATCGCTTAGAATCCTCCCCGCCGGTCCCGCGGCCCCTTGTGTTGGCGCCACGAAGCGTCTCCTCGCCGAGTGCGGTTCGATGCGCGCGGATGCGCGGCGCGGCTCCCGGCCCTCGATTCGGGAGGTGCGATGCACTACCTGCTCTTCTACGAATTCGTCCCCGACTACCTCGAGCGCCGTGCTCCACTTCGCTCCGCCCACCTCGCTCTCGCTCGAGCAGCCGTGGCGCGTGGCGAACTCGAGCTGGGCGGCGCGTTTGCGAATCCAGCGGACGGCGCGGTGCTGCTCTTTCGCGGCGAGTCGCCGGAGGTGGCGCTCTCGTTCGCGGCGGTCGATCCGTATGTCCGCAACGGCCTGGTGACGCGACACTGGGTGCGCGAGTGGACGACGGTGATCGGGCCGGGGGCGGCGATCACGCTGCCGCCCGATCCGGCATGAGCGACGCGCAGGGAGAGCGGCCGGATCCGAAGGCGCGCTTCTCGTCGCGCGTCGAGGTGTACGTGCGGCATCGGCCCGCGTATCCGGAGGCGGTGCTGGACGTGCTGCGCACGGAGATCGGGCTGCGCCCGGCACATGTCGTCGCCGACATCGGCAGCGGCACGGGGATCTCGACGGAGCTCTTCCTGCGCCATGGGCACGTGGTCCACGCGGTCGAGCCGAACGCAGCGATGCGCGCGGCCGCGGAGCGCCTGCTGGGGAGCTACGCGGGCTTCCACTCGGTGGCGGGCAGCGCCGAGGCGACGACGCTCCCGGCGGCGAGCGTGGACGTGGTCGTGGCGGCGCAGGCGTTCCACTGGTTCGATCCGCCGGCGGCGCGCCGAGAGTTCGCGCGGATCGCGCGCGGGGGCGCGCACGTGGTGCTGCTCTGGAACACGCGGGTCGCGTCGGGGTCGCCTTTTCTCGAGGGTTACGAGGCGCTGCTGCAGGAGTACGGCACGGACTACCGCGAGGTCTCCCATTCCCGCCGCGAGCCGGCGCGCTGGCTCGAGTTGCTGGGCGAGGGCGCGTTCCGGCGCGTGCTTCCCCATGGGCAGACGCTCGACCGCGAAGGATTCCGCGGCCGGCTGCTCTCGTCGTCGTACGTGCCGGGGCCGGATCATCCGCGCCACGCGGCGCTCGTGCAGGCGGCCGAGCGGCTCTTCGCGACGCACCAGGTGGAGGGCTCCGTGCGCCTGGTCTACGAGACCGAGATCTACGTCGCGCCCATCGCCACGGGTTGAGCCCTTCGCCCGCGGCGAGCAGAATCACGGGCACCCGCCCCCCTCACACCGCGCAGCGAGGTGCCGTGTCGATGTCCGAAGAGCGACTTCCGATCTGGTCCGATGCCGTGGTCGGCGTGCTGGGCGTCATCGCCTTCTTCGCAGGCGTCTATGACAACGCACACCTGCACGGCGCCAGCCGCGGCGACGTTGCGGCGTTCATGCGGATGCTCGTGGCCTACGCGGTGCCCTACGTGTTCCTGGGGATGCTCACGGGCGCCATCTGGCCCGGCAAAGTGCTGCGCTGGACGGTCGTGCTGCTCGCGCCGCTCGCCATCGTGCTGGTCTTCGCGCTCGTTGCCTCGAATCGCGCGCAGCCGTTCTTTTCGAACGACTTGCCGCTCTTCTCGATGCTCTTCGTGATGAGCATGGGCGGCATCTGGCTCGGCGGCGCGATTCGCGGGCGCATCGGATCGAAGCGCGGGTCGTAGAGGCGCGGAACTCCCACCGCGGGGCGATCGCGACGCCTCGCCACAAAGGAAGACCTCCTCATGATCGTCACGACCACCCCTTCCATCGACGGACAGCGCATCACCAAGTACTGCGGCGTCGTCTGCGGCGAGGCCATCCTCGGCGCGAATCTCTTCAAGGATCTCTTCGCCGGCATCCGCGATATCGTCGGCGGCCGTTCGGCCACCTACGAGCGCGAACTTTCGCGGGCGCGCGAGATCGCGCTCCAAGAGATGCAGGAGCGCGCGGCGGCCCTCGGCGCGACCGCCGTCGTCGGCGTCGATATCGACTACGAGGTGCTGGGCCAAGGAAACGGCATGCTGATGGTGTCGGCGAGCGGGACCGCGGTCGTCCTCGGCTGATAGTCTTCTCCGGTCACCCGGCGAATCGCGCCGCGCCGCAAGTTCATGCGGCGCGGCGCTTTCATGTTCAGGCGGACTTCGGCTTGTCGGGGGCCGCGGTCTTAGCGCCCTTCTCGACAGCCTCGGCCTTGGGCGGGGGCGGTGGTGCGACGCCGAGCTTGCCGAAGTAATCCGGCATGTCGACGCCGCCGATGTCTTTCATCAGGTGCAGCGCTGGAGGCAGCGCGCCCGCGAGGGACTGCAGGAATCCCGCGGTGCCCTTGCCCTGGCCCGAGCCCGGATCCCAGACGACGATCTTGTCGAACTTGACGTTCGAGATCGCCTTCGCCGCGTTGAGCGAGAGCTGTTCGATGTGCTCGAGCATCAGCAGTTGGAAGGCCTCGT
>CAZPJJ010000259.1:0-6238 GCA_964586535.1 uncultured Acidobacteriota bacterium
AGACGGGCTGCTGCCGCGGCCGCGGTGGCGGTCGTTTCTTTGCTCGGCGTGTGGGCGGCGAGCGGTGCCAGCCGGACCCCGCTCGCGCTCGGCGCCCTTGCCGTGAGCACCGCCGCCATGGTCGCGATCTGCGGCCGGATCCGCGCCGGGGTCGAGGTCGAGTCCCGAGCGGCGCGAGAGACGAGGCAGCTCTTCGAAGATGCGCTGCACGTCTCGAGAACGGGTGTGTGGTGGGTCGATCGAGCGACCGGGCACGGCCGCTGGTCCGAAGAGGTTTATCGCCTGCACGGACTCGAGCCCCGGGAGACCGTTCCTCCCCTCGAAGAGTGCCTGACGTTGGTCGCTCCGCAGGACCGCGAGCGCTGGAAGGAGCGAGCGGCGCGCTTCGTGACCCAAGGTGGGGACTTCGACATCGAATACCGGATCGTGAAGCCCGACGGGACGCTGCGCTGGCTCGAATCGTGCGGCGAGGGGCGCGTCGATGCGAGAGGCCGGCTCTGCGAGGCGCTCGGCACGGTTCGCGACGTCACCGAGCGCGTGCGAGCGCGCGTCGAGCGCGATCGCATCGCGGCGATCCTCGAGGCGAGCGGCGACTTCGTCGGCATCGCGCGCACCGATGGGACGGTCCTGTGGGCCAATCGCGCGGCGCGCGAACTCGTGGGTTCGCGAGAAGACGGCGCGGCCGCGCGCGGGCCTCGCCGCTTCGACGAGTTCATGCCCGAGGCGTCCCGCACGCTGGTTCGCGAGGTCGGAATGCCGGCGGCGCTGCGCGAGGGCTCGTGGCTCGGCCGGGCGTTCGCGATCGGGCGCGAGGGAAGGACCGTTCCCGTTTCGCTCATGATCCTCGCGCACCGCGATCCGACCGGACGCGTCGAACGCGTCTCGTGGGTGGCGCGCGACATCACGCGCGAGATCGAACGCGAGCGCGCGATTCGTGAGAGCGAGACGATGCTGCGCGAATCGCAGAAGCTCGCCAATGTCGGCTCCTGGGCCGTCGACGTGAACGAGGGCACGGTCGCGTGGTCCGATCAGACCGCCGCGATTCACGACTTGGAACCCGGCCTGCCGATCGATCTCGCGCAAGCCCTGGCGTTCTACGTGCCCGAGGACCGTCCCGCCGTCGAGGAGGCGGTGAGGCGGGCGATGTCGCAAGGAGCGCCCTTCGACTTCGAAGCGCGCATCAAGACCGCGCGCGGCCGGATCCGCTGGATCCATGCCTTCGGCCGGCCGGTCGCGGACGAAGAGGGCCGCGTCATCCGCCTCGTAGGCGCGGTGCAGGACGTCGACGATCGCCATCGCTTCGTGCAGGAGATCCAAGCGAAGAACGCTTCGCTCGAGACGCTCAACGAGCAACTGCGCAGCGCCATCTCGCGGGCGCGCCGCAGCGCTGCGGAAGCCGACGCCGCGAACCGCGCCAAGGGCGCCTTCCTGGCGACGATGAGCCACGAAATCCGTACGCCGATGAACGGGGTGATCGGCATGGCCGCGCTCCTCGAAACTTCGGATCTCGACGAAGAGCAGCGCGAGCTGGTTCGCACGATTCGGGGAAGCGGCGATGCGCTGCTCCACCTCATCAACGACATCCTCGACTACTCGAAGATCGAAGCCGGACGACTGGACATCGAGAACGCACCCTTCGATCTCGAGGACACGGTCGCGAGCGTGCTCGACCTGCTTTCACCGCGTGCCTGCGAGAAGCACGTCGATTTGCAGCTCGTCTTCCATCGCGACGTGCCCCGAGTCGTCGTGGGCGACGCCGTGCGCGTGCGCCAGATCCTGATGAACCTGGTTGGCAACGCGGTCAAGTTCACCGATCGCGGGCACGTCGTCGTCATGATCGAGGCCGAACCGCCGGCCGGGGGCCGCATTAACCTGCTCATTGCGGTCGAGGATACCGGGCCGGGAATTCCCGAGGACAAGCAACATCTGCTCTTTCGCCGCTTCTCCCAAGTCGATACGTCGACGACGCGGCGCTCCGGCGGCACCGGACTGGGACTCGCGATCACGCGCCGCCTCGCCGAGCTCCTCGGCGGTGGCGTCAGCGTCGAGAGTCTGCCCGGCCGCGGGGCCACGTTCCGCGTGACCCTCGATGTCGGCGTTCCCGCGGGCGAACCTGCCGGCGGCGACGCGGCGCCGTCCCTCGCGGGAGCCACCGTGCTCGTCGTCAGCGGGCACGTCGCGACGGTGCGCGCCCTCGCGACCTACGCGAGCGAGCGCGGCGCGCAGGTCGTCGTTGCGGAGGCACGGGAAGCCGAGGCGTCCATCGCGCCCATCGCGTCCATCGCGTTCGTCGATGCGCGCGTCGCGCCGGACGCGGGCGGTGCGCTCGCCAAGCGCCTCGCCGAACAGGGAACCTGCACCGTGCTCGTCCTCGGGCACGGCGAGGCGCGCCCCGAGAACCTCCCCGTGGCATTCGTCTCCCGGCCCCTGCGTCCGAGTCATCTCGACCGGCTCTTGACGCGGGAGAGCGTCGAGACATGTGAAACGCCGCGAGAGCACGAGTTCTCGGTACGAGCTTCGTCGCTACGCGTGCTGGTCGCCGAGGACAACGCGATCAATCAGCGCGTCGTGCGCATGATGCTGGAGCGGATGGGACATGCCGTCACGGTCGTCGAGAACGGCGACGACGCCGTTCGCGAGGCGCTCCGCGGCGGCTACGACACGATTCTCATGGACGTGCAGATGCCCGTCCTCGACGGCTACGAGGCGACTGCGAGGATCCGCGCCGCGTTCGCGCCCTCGCGCGGTCCTCGCATCGTCGCGCTGACGGCGAACGCGATGGCCGACGATCGCGCGCGGGCGATGGCGGCGGGCATGGACGACTTCGTGACGAAACCGATCCAGCGCGAGGTCCTCGAGCGAGCCTTGGCAGGGCAGATGCAGGACGCGGCGGTCCTCGCGCGGGACTGACGAAAACGGGCGAGTTGCGGCTATCCTCTCCAGCCCAACGGCTGGAGTCCCATGCACGACCGCGATCATCACCACGATCACGACCACCATCACGACCCGCTCCGCGGCAACGAGCGGCGCACGTGGTGGGTCGTCGGGCTCACCGCGGCGACGATGGTCGTCGAACTCGTTGCGGGCTGGCTCACGGGGTCGATGGCGCTCCTCGCCGACGGCTGGCACATGGCCTCGCATGCGGGCGCACTCGGATTGGCCGGCGTCGCCTACTGGTACGCGCGCACGCGCGCCCATCAAGAGCGCTTCACCTTCGGCACGGGCAAGGTCTACGCGCTCGCCGGATTCGCCAGCGCGATCGCGCTCGCTCTCGTCGCCCTTCTGATGATGGTGGAAAGCGTCCGCCGGCTCGTCGTTCCGCTCGAAGTGCGTTTCGACGAGGCGCTCCCGGTCGCCGTCATCGGCCTCGTCGTGAACTTGCTCAGCGCGTGGCTGCTCGGAGCCGACCACGGCGATCACGGGCATGCGCACGGCGACCACAATCTTCGTGCCGCTTATCTGCATGTCGTCGCGGATGCGCTGACGTCCGTCCTCGCGATCGCGGCCTTGCTCGCGGGACAGTATCTGCAGTGGACGAAACTCGACCCGATCATGGGACTCGTCGGCGGGGCCATCATCCTGCGCTGGGCGTGGGGCCTCGTCCGCGGCGCAGGCGGCAACCTGCTCGATGTCGTTCCGAAGGGCGGCCACGCGAGCGAGGTGCGAGAGGCCCTCGAGAGCGGCGGCGCGACGCGCGTCGTGGACCTTCGGCTCTGGCAGGTGGCGCCCTCGGCCTACGCCTGCGTCGCGATCGTCGAGACCTCCGAGCCAGGCGCGCTCTCGGTGCTCAGGGCGCGCGTCGAAGCGAAAGTGCCGCTCGCTCACCTCGTCATCGAGGTGCGCCCGTCAGGCGAGTAACGTCGAGGGCCAGTCTTCGCGGGGCGGATTGAAATAGCGGAAGAGGATCCCCGGGAAGCGCTTGCGCACGCGCTTCATCCAGCGCTCCATCCCGAATCCCGGCTTGAGATCCGCGGGCAGGCCGAGACGCGCGAGATAGTGATCCGGGTCGATGTTCAGGTTGCGCATCTGGATCACATGGACACCGGCTTCTTCGACCATGCGCTCGAGCGCGCGGAACTCGTCCTCGTCGTCGGTGATGCCCGGGAACATGAAGTAGTTGAGCGAAACGAGCCCGCCCGCCGACGAGACGGCGCGGCCCGACGCGATGAGATCGTCGAAGTCATAGCCCCGCGGGCGGTAGTAGCGGCGATAAAGGTCGGGACGGCACGAGTTCAGGCTGACGCGGATCTGGTTCAGGCCCGCAGCGACCAGGCGCGCGACGACGTCCGGACGCGACGCGTTGGTGTTGATGTTGATCACGCCCCGCTGCGTGCGCGCCCGAATGAGGCGCACGGCTTCTTCGAGCACCTCCCCGCGCAGGAGCGGCTCGCCCTCGCAGCCCTGGCCGAACGAGACGACGGGCCGCGGCGCGCGCTCGAGATGCCAGACCGCCATCTCGGCGATTTCCTCGGCGGTCGGCTTCACGCGCAGCCGCGGTTGCGTGACGGGGATCTCTTCCTCGGGCTGATACGAGATGCATCCGATGCAGTCGGCATTGCACGCCGGGCTGGTCGGCATCGGGGCCTCCCAGCGGCCCAGCACGTAGTTGCGCGCCGCGGGGCAGCAGTAGGTGCGCGCGCAGTTCTCGACGAGGTGCTCGACGAGGCGGTTGCCCGGGTGGCGCGCCAGAGTCTCGACGCAGCCGCGCTCGATCTCGTCCTCGTCGAAGAGAGCGACGTCCTGCCGGGTGTCGGGATCGACGCGGACGGCGGGGGCGACGTAGGTGCCGTCGCGGAACGCGAGCGCGGAGTAGCAGTAGAGCGGGAGGATCGGGGCGTCCGGGCGCCGCTCCCAGGGGGCCAGGTAAAGGGCCGTGTGGGCGGGCGGGAGAAAGGCCGCCGCCGCGACCACGGGCCGGCCTTCGAACTCGCGCACCACGACCGGACGGCCCGTCTCCGGGTTCCAGCCCATCGGGTAACGGCCCGGCAGGTGAAAAAGGAGCGAACCTTGTGGAAGCTCCATCCACGAGCGCGGATCGGACCGGACGGCCATTCCTCCTGAGCGGCAGAGGGCGAAGATTCCGGGAATCTCCACCACCGTGCCGTCCTCGTAAGCGGCCACCAGCCAAGGGTCTTGCGGGTGTCGGGGGCTCATGGAGGGGCATTGTGCACCAGCCGGAGCGCTTGGCCAGCCACCGTCCAATCTTGACCGGATCTTTCGCGACTCTTGCGCGACGTCCAAAACTCGTTTAAATTCAAAGCATTGTGACGGATCGAAAAAGTTGCGTAGCTGCTTCGGGTCCGCTTCGCGTTCGACAGGAACCCGACATCGGCGCCTCCCGGCAGGCTCGATTGACGGTTTCTCGGCAGAGTGCGGCGTGAGACCGAGGAGCGCGCAGCAGGACGTGGTCGCGCGCGGCAGCGCGCGGCAGAGAGTCGGTAGAACGGGTCGAAGCACGATCGTTCGCGCCTCAGGGGGCGACGGGACGAGTGAGCGGGCGGTCGTCAGCGTGGAGGAGGCCAGATCTTGAACTTCAAGGTCGGTGACAAGGTCGTCTATCCGAATCACGGTGTCGGCGTCGTCAAGGAAATCCGCGATCTCAAGTACGGCGGCGCATCGCACACGTTCATCAGTCTGCAGATTCTCGACACCGATAGCGTCGTGATGATCCCCGTGCAGAACAGCAAGGCCGTCGGTCTGCGCCGGCTCGTTTCCAAGGCCAAGGTTCGGAAGGTGCTCGACAGCCTTTCGAACGGCGAGATCGAGATCGCCCAGGATTGGAAAGGCCGCTACCAGGAGCACCAGGACAAGATGCGCTCGGGTGACATCGAGCAAGTCGCCGAGGTGCTGCGCAATCTCACCTTGCTCAACAGCCAGAAGACCCTCTCCTACCGCGAGCGCAAGATGCTCGATCGCGCGCGCGCGCTCGTCATCAGCGAGCTCTCCGAGGCCAGCAAACAAGCGGCCGTCAAAGTGGAGACGCTCATCGACGAGGCGCTGGCCGTGGTGTCGCGGCAGCGGGCCAGCGGCTAGCTTCCCTTGCCTGACAACCGAGGATCCTGCGAGCCGGACCCACGGGTCCGGCTTCGCGTTTTTCGGTTGCCCGCGCTTTCTGCCCGTGTCTGAATCCCCGGGCGAGACGAACCATGGACCCGCTGACTCTCCTCGCCGCGCTCCCGCTGATGAGGCGTGCTCTCGTCGGGCTCACCTGCGAGCGCGTGCAACCCGTCGAGCGCAC
>CAZPJJ010000260.1:0-6185 GCA_964586535.1 uncultured Acidobacteriota bacterium
GAGCGGGCGGCTCTTGAACTCGGGGTGGAACTGGCACGCCAGGAACCACGGATGATCGTCGCGCTCGATGATCTCGACGAGGTTCGCCTCGGGATAGATGCCCGAAATCTTCAATCCCGCCGCGCGGAGCTGATCGAGATAGTCGTTGTTGACCTCGTAGCGGTGGCGGTGGCGCTCGCTGATCTCGACGGATTCGTAGAGACCGTGCGCGATCGTGCCCGGCGTGACGCGGCACGGATAGGCGCCGAGGCGCATGGTGCCGCCCTTGTCGCGGATCGCGCGCTGTTCGGGAATGAAGTCGATGACGTTGTGCTTGGTGTGCAGGTCGAACTCCGTCGAGTTCGCGCGATCGAGCCCGGCGACCGAGCGCGCGGTCTCGATGACGGCGCACTGCAGGCCGAGGCAGATGCCGAAGAAGGGGATCCTGGTCTCGCGGGCGTGGCGGATCGCGAGGATCATGCCCTCGATGCCGCGCTCGCCGAAGCCGCCCGGAACGAGCAGTCCGTCGATGCCGGAGAGTGTGTCGGCGACGTTGCGCGCGGTAACTTCCTCGGCCTCGATGAAGCGCAGCTTGACGTCGGCACCGTGGGCGAAGCCGCCGTGGCGCAGCGACTCGTTGAGCGACTTGTACGAGTCCTCGTAGGAGACGTACTTGCCGACCATGCCGATCGTCACTTCGCTCTTGGGGTGCGCGACGCGCTCGACGAGGCTCTCCCAGCGCGAAAGGTCGCGCTTGCGGAAGGGCAGGTCGAGCAGCTTGGTGATGATCTCGTCGAGTCCCTCGGCGGCGAAGCGCAACGGGACCTCGTAGATGTTCTTCACGTCCACGGCGGCGATGACCTGGTCTTCGCTGACGTTGCAGAAGAGCGCGATCTTGCGCTTCATCTCGGGCGGCAGCGGCCGGTCGCAGCGGCAGAGCAGGATGTCCGGCTGGATGCCGATCGCGCGCAGTTCGCGGACCGAGTGCTGCGTCGGCTTCGTCTTGAGCTCGCCGGCGCCCGGAATGAAGGGCACGTAGGAGAGGTGCACGAAGATCGCGTGCTGCGGCCCCACCTCGAGCCGCAGTTGGCGGATCGCCTCGAGGAAGGGCAGCGACTCGATGTCTCCGACCGTCCCGCCGATTTCGACGAGCTGGATCTCGTAGTCGGGCGAGAGCGAGCGGATCGAGGCCTTGATCTCATCGGTGATGTGCGGGATCACCTGGACCGTACCGCCGAGATAGTCGCCGCGGCGTTCGCGCTGGATCACCTGGTTGTAGATCCGTCCCGTCGTGAAATTGTTGTTGCGCGAGGTGCGGATCGAGGCGAAGCGCTCGTAGTGCCCGAGATCGAGGTCGGTCTCGGCGCCGTCGTCGGTGACGAAAACCTCGCCGTGCTGGAACGGGTTCATCGTTCCCGGATCGACGTTGATGTACGGATCGAGCTTCTGGATCGTGACTTTGAAGTGCCGCGACTCGAAGAGATTCGCGATCGACGCGGCGGCGAGCCCCTTGCCGAGCGAGGAGACGACGCCTCCGGTCACGAAGATGTAGCGGGTGCCGTTGTCCCGTTTCATCAAGTCAGCTTTCCCCGCGGATGCGGTCGGGATGCGGCCCGGCGGCGTTGCCGGACGGCGAGGTGGCCCGCGCTCGAAGATGGACTTCGGCGCGCGCGAGGTCTTCGGGAGTATCGACGCCGAAGGGCGGCGCCGAGGCGGGAAGGACGCGGATCGTCATGCCCGCTTCGAGGGCGCGGAGCTGCTCGAGTCCTTCGAGTCGCTCGAGAGGCGAGGCGGGCATGGCCGTGAAGCGGACGAGAGCCTCGCGCCGCCACGCGTAGACGCCGACATGCACGCGGGTGGCGCCGAGGTCGGGAACTTGCGGAGGGAAGGGCAGCGGGCCGGACGCCGGACGCGGGTAGGGAATGGGCGAGCGCGAGAAATAGAGCGCCCTCCCGGCGGCGTCGGTGACGACCTTGACCACGTTGGGATCGACGAAGTCGCGCGCGTCGACGAGCGGATGGGCGAGCGTCGCGAGCGGGACGCCCTTCTCGGCGCAGGCGAGAACGAGAGCGTCGAGGTCGCGGGGCTCGACGAAGGGCTCATCCGCCTGCAGGCCGATCACGATTTCCTCCGCGCGGTCGCTCACGGCTTCGGCGACGCGATCCGTGCCCGACGCATGGTGCGGCGACGTCGCCCGCGCCTCGAAACCCGCGCGGCGCACCGTCTCGAGCACGCGGTCGTCGTCCGAAGCGACGACAACGCACGCCACCCGCGCCGCGGCCGCGGCGCGTTGTGCGACGCGGATGACGAGGGGGATTCCGCCCAGGGGCGCCAGAACCTTGCCTGGAAACCGCGTCGAGGCCCATCGAGCCGGGATGACGACGATCGCTTCCGGCAAGAAGCTTCTCCACGAGGGGGGACGTTGCGGGCGAGCGATGAAGCGAAGCCGCGCGGATCGTAGACGAGCGCGGGGCGAGGGTCAAGGCAACGCGTCCTGTGTGAAGCCGTCACGCGCCGTGCGGTGTATCCTCCCGCCGCGATGAGCGCGAACCCCCGATCCGCCGACACGCTTGCACTTTCGGTCGATGGCGTGTCGAAAAGCTTCCCGCGCCGGCGGCCGGTGGGCGAGTTGCTCCGGCGGCCCTTCGCGAGCAATCCGCGCACGCCCGCGGTGCGGGGTGTTTCGCTCGCGGTCGCGCCCGGCGAACTCGTGGGGCTGCTCGGCCCCAACGGCGCGGGCAAGACGACCCTCCTCAAGATGATCTGCGGGCTCGTCGTTCCCGACGCGGGCGACGTGCTCGCCTTCGGACGCCCCGTCACCGGTCCCGAGCTTTCGCGCCTGGTCGGACTCGTCCACGGTGACGAGCGCTCGTTTTATTGGCGGCTGACCGCGCGCGAGAATCTCGAGTTCTTCGCGCGCCTCTACGGCATGGATCGCGCGACGCGCGCCGAGGTGGTGGCGAGGCTGCTCGAGCGCGTCGATCTCGCTCGCGACGCCGAGCGCCGGTTCGGGGATTTCTCGTCCGGCATGAAGCAAAGAATGGCCATCGCGCGCGCCCTGCTCGCCGATCCGCCGCTGCTGCTGATGGACGAGCCCACGCGCTCGCTCGATCCGGTGAGCGCCGCGTCGTTGCGCGAGTGGGTCAAGGACGAACTCCACCGGCGCGACGGCAAGGCGATCGTGCTGGCGACGCACAACCTTCGCGAGGCCGAGCTGCTCTGCGACCGCGTCGTGGTGCTCGCGCGCGGCGAGGTGCGCGCGGACGGCACGCCCGAGGCGCTGCGCAGGCGGGGCCTCGGCGGTGTCGTCTATCGCTTCGTGCTGCGCGGGACGGAATGCGCGCCGCCTCCCGGCGCCACGCTCCTCGAGAGCGAGCCCCAGGACGCGACCGGAACGCGCACGGTGGTGCTGCGCTTCGAGCACGACGGCGCGCTCGACGGAGCGCTCGAGGCCCTGCGCGCCGCGGGGCAGCGCATCGTCAACGTCGCGCCACAGGAGCCCGATCTCGAGACCGTATTCCGCGGCCTCGTCGAACGGGCGGCCGCCGAAGGTGACGCGCCGTGATCACTTTCGCGCGCACCGCGTGGGCGTTTCTCGTCCGCGACTTTCAGATCGAGGCGTCGTACCGCCTCGCATTTCTGCTGCAGTTCCTCGGGCTCTTCGTGAGCGCGTTGCTCTGGTTCTTCTTCGCGGGCTTCGTGGACGGCATCGGCGCCGACTCGGGGCGCCTGCGCGCGCAGACCGGCGATCTCGCGTTCTTTCCGTGGGTACTCGCCGGGATCACGGTGAGCCGCTTCCTCGACGTGTCGCTCTCGACCTACGCGACGCAGATTCGCAGCGAGCAGTCGATGGGTACGCTCGAGGCGATGCTCGTCACGCCGGCGCGCCTCTGGCACCTGATCCTCGCTTCGTCGACCTGGAGCTTCGTCTTCGCGGGCGCGCAGGCGGTGCTCTACATCCTGCTCGGCGTCGTCGTCTTCGGTGTCGACATACACCTGAAGAGCCCGCTCGTCGGATTGGTGGCGATCCTCGCGACGATCGCGCTCACGGTCGTCGCGTTCTCGGGGATCGGCATCCTCTCGGCGGCCTTCGTGCTCTATTTCAAGCGCGGCAACCCGATGAACTTCGTCATCTCGTCGGCGTCGCTGCTCTTCGGCGACGTGCTCGTGCCGGCGCGCTCGCTGCCGGCGGGCCTCGAGTGGATCACGAAGGTGATCCCGATCTCGTACGCGACGGACGCCGTGCGCGGCGCGCTGCTGCGCGGCGAGGGACTCGCCGAGATCGCACCGAACCTGCTCGCGCTCGCCGGATTCGCGGCGGTGCTGGTGCCCGTGGGCCTGCTCGGCGCGCGCTATGCCGTGCGGCGCGCCAAGCAGGAAGGATCGCTCATTCAGTATTGACGCGGAACGGTCAAGCCTTGCTCGTGGCGATGACGGCCACGAGCGCGGCGAGCCAGCGTGCGTGGCCCGCCAGATTCTGCATCGACGTGAACTCCTTCTCGCTTTCGAGGGCGAAGTAGCCCGTGCCGAGATTGGCGATCGGGATGCCCTTGTCGAGGAATGGATCGACGCCCGTGCCGCCGCGGATGGGGCGGCGTTGGACGGTGACCTGGGCGTGGCGCGCCGCGTGCGTCGGCCATTCGATGAGGTGGTCGTGGCCGGCCATGCGCGGGCCCATGTTCACGTACTGCTGCGCGCAGGTGGCCGGGACGCCGTGCTCGGCGGCGAGGGCGGCGACGTGGCTCTCGCGGGCGGAGAGGGCTTTGGGGTCAAAATCGCGCAGGCGCACGTTGAGGCGCAGCGTGCCGTCGTCGCCGGGGAGGGCGCGATAAGGGGCCGAGTAGCCCTCGTAGCCCTCGGAGTCCTCGGCGGCGAGGACGAACCCGGGACGCGATGCGAGGAACGCCCGCACGAAGCGGAGCATCGCGAGTGCGGCGTCGCGCGGGGCTTCGCGGGCGATGTCCAGCGGGCCGCGCGTCTCGACGCGCCACGAGGCGCCGCGCTTGCGGTGCGCCTCGACGATGTCGGCGACGGCGCGCAGCACGGCGGACTCGTGGCCGGGAGCGACGGCGAAGTCGACGTGGCCGTCGCAATCGCGAGCGGCGTTGCTGGCGAAGCCAATCGGCGCGACGCGCTCGGGGACGAGCCCCGCGAGTTCGAGCTTCGCGAGGATCTCGGCGGCGAAGCGCGTCGCGGCGCGGTGGCCCTCTTCCTTCGCGGTGCAGCCGTGCGTGTTGACGCCGCCGAGGTGCGCGCGCAGCACGATCGCGCCCTGGGGCAGGCCCGTCAGGGGGCGCCCGGGGAAGACGACCGTCGACTGCGCGGCGTTGAAGTTCTCGACGTTGACCTCGTAGGGGAGGATGCCGTCGATCGTGAATCCGCAGCGCACACCGCGGGCGGCGAAGTGCCCGGCGAGACCCTCGACCGCGGCCATGCGGCCGATCTCCTCGTCGGGGCGGCCCACGAGCGTGAGTGGCGGGTGGGGGAGATTCGGATTCGATGCGAGGAGGTCCGCGAGCGTCATCAGGTGCGCGAGGCCGAGCTTGTCGTCGAGGCCGACGGGCGCGCGTCCCGGCCCGAAGAGCAGGTCGTGGCCCAGGTAGGAGCGGGTCGCGGGGTAGGTCTCGACATCGACGTGCAGATCCGCGTTCTCGGGATAGGGCACGCGCGAGCCGTCCCAGTTCGGTAAGAGGTTGAGCGCGGGAACTGCCTGCGTGCCCTTCGACGTGTCGAGGTGGACGAGCATGGCGATGTGCGGGGCACCGGCACCGGTGCCGCGGCCGGGCCAGTGCGCGATGACGTTCGCGTTCTCGTCCCTCTCGACAGTCGCGCCCCGCTCGGCGAAGAACGCCGAGAGGCGGTCGGCGAGGTCGTGCTGACCCGCGGTGCTCGGGATCGTCGGAGAGTTCTCGTCGCTCTGCGTGTCGATCGCGAGCGCGAACTCCAGATGCTGGCGTGACAAGCGCGCGATCGCATCATCCGACTCGCGCACGGTGAACTCGTTGCTAGCCATCGTCCATCCTCCGCCCGGCGTCTCCCCGGCGCCCGCCCCGCAAGCCTACCCACTTTCTCGCCCTCCGCCTCCCCTGGGGACAGTCGACTTAGGGGGACAGTCGACTTCGGGGGACAGGCACCCTAAGTCGCCTGTCCCTCTAAGTCGACTGTCCCTCTAAGTCGACTGTCCCTCTAAGTCGACTGTCCCCATG
>CAZPJJ010000261.1:0-6181 GCA_964586535.1 uncultured Acidobacteriota bacterium
CAGGGTTTCCCCCATTGCGCAAAATTCCTCACTGCTGCCTCCCGTAGGAGTCTGGACCGTGTCTCAGTTCCAGTGTGGCCGGACACCCTCTCAGGCCGGCTACCGATCGTAGCCTTGGTGGGCCATTACCCCACCAACTAGCTAATCGGGCGCGGGCCCCTCCTTAAGCGCCAGGTCCGAAGATCCCCAGCTTTGATCAGCCGACCATAAGGCCGATTGATGTCATGCGGTATTAATCCGAGTTTCCCCGGGCTATCCCCCACTCAAGGGCAGGTTACCCACGTATTACTCACCCGTCTGCCGCTGGGCAGCTGGAGCAAGCCCCAACTACCCCGCTCGACTTGCATGTGTTAGGCACGTCGCGAGCGTTCGTTCTGAGCCAGGATCAAACTCTCCAGTTCATTTGAGCCTCCGAGGAGGCTGAAAAAACAGAGAGTATGCTGGCCTCAACACGCTGCTCTTTAACAAGCTGCGGTTGAGACTCAGCGAGTACAACCACAGGGCGTGTCTTAACGTATGCTGCTCAGTTTTCAAAGAACAACAGGTGACACGGGTTACCGCGACCACCTCTTTTGTTGTTTTGGCCGTAGAAGCCCTTGCGGTCAGGCTTGCCCGGCCGACGAAGGGGGATGATGCCCCACACGGGTCTGGCTGTCAAAGGACTCACGATATTTTTTTCTCCTCACTCTCGAAAGCATTGATGAAGAAAGACTTGGGATTCCGATATCAGGCGATCGTCGCGCTCGACACGACCCGAGGACCCAAAAAAGGCGCCCGCTCGAACCGTCGTTCGACTTGCCGGGGGCGTCGGTGGCCGGCTGGGTGTGGACGAGGGATGCCTAGTCCGCTTGACGGGCGAGAATGAAGAAGGAAGCCACCAAAGCCGTGCCCCCACGCGCGATCCAATTGGACATTCTATTGCCGCCCGCTTCCGGTCTTGCTAGGATTCCGCGGCAGACTGACCTCAACCAGGAGGCGGCCGGTGGCCGCCTTTTTCTATGCTGGGCTCGGCCTTCTGCTGATGAGCCTCCGGCCGAGCGGCAGTCTAGGGCGGAAGACGATTCGAACGGGAGCGAGCGTGGCCGTGGCGCGCAATGTCGAAGCAGAAGTCAGGAACGCAGCCGAACGCGTTACCGCGGAATTCGGACTCGAGATCTATGACGTCCAGTTTCGACGCCTGGGTCCTCGATGGAAGCTGCTTCTGCTTTTGAGCAAGCAGGACGGAGACATCTCGCTGGAAGAATGCGAGCGCGTCAGTCGCCAGCTGTCGCGGGAGCTCGACGTGCTCGATCCCATTCCGCACGGCTACGACCTCGAAGTTTCGTCGCCAGGACTCGAACGGCCGCTCACCCAGTTGTGGCATTGGTCCAGGGTAAGGGGCCAGCAAGTTCGAGCGAAGTGGCGGAAGGAAGATGGATCGGTTGAGACGGCGGTGGTTTCCGTTTGCTCCGTCGACGAAGTTCGCCGTGAGGTTCGTGTCGTCGCCGAGTCTTCCGGCTCGGAGCAGGTGATTCCCGTCGACAGTGTTCTTCAAGCGCGAGTTCAGGTGGATTGGTCCAAGGAAATGAAAAGTGGTGGGTCGCATGGCGCAGAATGAACTATTGCAGGCAATCGAGGCGATCGGTCGCGAGAAAGGAATCGAGCGCGAGGTGATTATTCGCGCGCTCGAGGAAGCTTACGCCGCTGCCTCCCGCAAAGTCATGAAGAGCCACGAGAACATCGTCTCGATCTTCGACGAGAAGACAGGCGAATTCGGGGTCTTCGCGAAGAAGCGAGTCGTCCCGGAAGTCCTGGACGACGAGACCGAAATCAGCCTCGAAGACGCGATCGAGATCGACCCGCAGGCGGATTTCGATCAGGAGTTGACGTTCCCACGGGAAGTTCCCGACTTGGGCCGGATCGCGGCTCAGGCCGCGAAGCAGGTAATCTACCAAAAGGTCAAAGAGGCCGAGCGCGAGAAGATCTACAGCGAGTACATCGATCGGGTTGGCGAGCTCGTCAACGGGATCGTGAAACGCGTCGAACGCGGCGACCTGATCGTCGACATGGGTTCGACGGAAGCTGCGGTGCCACGACGGGAGCAGGTTCGAACGGAACACTACAATCCTGGCGACCGGATCCGAGCCATCATCGGAGATGTCGAGAAATCCGGGAAGGGTCCGCAGGTGGTGCTTTCGAGAACGGACCCGCGGCTCGTCCTGAAGCTCTTCGAGATGGAAGTTCCCGAGATCTACGACGGAACGGTTCGCGTGGTCGCCGTGGCCCGCGACGCCGGGGAACGCAGCAAGATTGCCGTGCAATCTCGCGATCGCGACGTCGACCCTGTCGGCGCTTGCGTGGGGATGAAGGGCAATCGCGTGCAGTCCGTCATTCGCGAGCTACGCGGCGAGAAGATCGATATCGTTCAGTACCACGAGGAGCCGATGGCGTTCGTCCGCGAGGCGCTGAAGCCCGCCACCGCGAACAGGGTCGGCTCTCGCGACGATGACCGGCGCGTCGTCGAGGTGATCGTTGCCGACGAGCAGCTTTCGCTCGCGATCGGAAAGCGCGGCCAGAACGTGCGCCTCGCGGGACGACTTGTCGGCTGGCGTATCGACGTGAAGAGTGAGTCGGAGAAGAGAACCGAGGTCGACGCAGAACATGATGCCAGGGTCCGGGCCAATCAGCTCTTCGCGCGCCTGGGCATTGACGACCCCGTCATCTTCGCGCTGATCGAGGCCGGTTTCCGTGATCTCGAGCAGATCCTGTCCGCGGATCTCGAGGACCTCACGCGAATCCCGGGAATCGATGAAGAGACCGCGCTGGACATTCACGACAAGGCGGAAGGTCTCATCGACCTCGTACGCGAGGAAGACGAGCAGGCACGACGCGTCCGCGAGGAGATGACCGGGGGGGGCGCCACTGACTCCGCCAGCGAGGACATTGCCAGCTTCCTCCGCGAAGCCGGAAGTGGGCAGGGCGCTGGAGAGGTCGAGGACGCGATTGCCGACCTTCGCCGCGACGCCGACGCGGCCGACGAGAATCATTCGGCGGAGCAGGACACCGACGAAAGTCGGTGACGTTGGATCATCGAGGAGAACGCGGTGCGGATTTTTCAACTCGCTAAAGAGCTCAACGTCGAGAGCCAGGAGATCATCGACGCCCTGGAGGACATGGACATCGCCGTGAAGTCCAACCTCCAGGTAATCGATGATTCTGTCGTCGCGGAGCTACGCGAGCTCTTCAAGCCAAGACCAACGGCCCCCTCGAAGGCTGTCGTCGATGACGCCGTCGAGAAGGCACTGGCGGAGCGACTGGCCCGCGAGAAGGCCGCTGAGGAAGCCCGGCTTCGCGAGGAACAGCGCAAGGAGATCGCGCGCAGGGCTGCCCTCGAACGCGCTGCGACACGGCGGAGACAGAGTGACCGGTCGGTGCGCCCCGACGAAATCGAGCAGCCCGCTGCGGCGAGCACATCCTTGTCCGGAGAGGCTCAGTTCGTCGACGAGCCCGAGAGCGTGGACGTCGACGCGCCGGAGGCTCCAGACCGGGTTGCTCCCGGCGAAGCTGCTGTCGACGATCGGGAAGCCGCCACCATTCAGGACCAGGAGCCCCGCGCGGCGAGCGTACCAGGCGATCAGGGCGACGCCGATTCGCAAGGTGCGGACCGAACCCCCGAACCGCGCCTTCCAGATGCTCCCGCGGCGCGTACTCCCGGACGGCCTTCCGGTCTCGGCAAAGCGGTCATAGCACCGCCGCCCTCGACCGCGAAGGAACGCGCTGAAATGCTCGGAAAGCGCCTCACCGAACTACGCCCCAGCCCGCAAGCGCCGCCCACAGCGAGCACGGGAACGCCTTACTCAGCGAGCAGACCAGCACCAGCGCGCCCTACGAGACCGGGAACCGATGCCGGTCAGCCGCGCGGCCAAGAACGCGGAACCGATCGGGCACCTTCTTACGACACGGGTTCACGGCGCAAGCCGAAGAAGGGCCAGCGGCGCGCCGTCGCGCAAGAGACCGTTGCGCCCCGGCCGCAGCCCGTGCTCCCCCCCGTGGGCGAGGTGAAGATCTCCGACGGGATCATGTTGAAGGATCTCGCTGACCGGATGAACCGCAAGGCGAAGGACATCATCGCCAAGCTCTTCCTCGAGAAGAAGCTCATCGCGACGATCAACCAGGCGCTCGACGAGGAGACGGCCTCGTGGGTCGTGGACGCGTTCGGCGGGCTCGCGATTCCCATGTCGATCGAGGAAGAGGCGACGCACGCGGAAGTCGAGGAAACGACCACGGTTTCCGAAAACGCCGTTCCGCGCGCACCCGTCGTAACGATGATGGGCCACGTCGATCACGGAAAGACGAGCTTGCTCGACGCGATCAAGAAGACTCGCGTTGCCGAACGGGAAGCAGGCGGCATCACGCAGCATATCGGCGCTTACAAGGTGAAGAAGGAGCACGAAGGCATCGACCGGGAGATCGTTTTCCTCGACACCCCCGGCCACCAGGCCTTCACTCTGATGCGTGCGCGCGGAGCCACCGTCACGGACATCATCGTCCTCGTCGTCGCTGCCGACGACGGTGTGATGCCTCAAACCGTGGAAGCGATCAATCACGCACGGTCGGCGAACGTGCCGCTCATCATCGCAGTGAATAAGATCGATAAGCCGGGAGCCAATCCCGACCGCGTTCTCCAGCAACTCGTCGAACACGGCGTGCTCGTCGAGCAGTTTGGCGGAGAGGCGATCGCTTGCCGTGTCTCGGCGAAGACGCTCGAAGGCCTGGACTATCTGCTCGAGATGATCCTGCTCTCCGCGGAGCTTCAAGAGCTCAAAGCGGATCCGGCACGCCCGGCCAGCGGCACCGTACTCGAGGCGCAGCTCGACAAGAACCGCGGCCCCATCGCCACGATCCTCGTTCAGAACGGCACCGTGAACGTCGGCGACGTTTTCGTGTGCGGCTCGACGCTCGGGCGTGTGCGCGCACTGGTCGACGAAAGGGAACGGCGACTCGAGAGCGCGGGCCCATCGACTCCCGTCGTCGTGATGGGATTCGAGGACGTTCCGCTTGCGGGCGATCAATTGCAGGTATTCCGCGACGAGCAACGCGCGCGGCAGATCGTGCTCTATCGGCAGCAGAAGCAGCGTGACGAGCAGATGCGCACCCGTCAGGCACTGCCCAGCCTCGAGACGCTCCACCAGCAGATCCGCGAGGGGCAGATGCAGGAGTTGCGCGTCATCCTGAAAGCCGACGTGCAAGGCTCGGTCGAGGTGCTGAAGAAGTCCCTCGTCGACCTCTCCACCTCAGAAGTGCAGGTCAAGGTCATTCATTCGGCGACGGGCGCGATTACCGAGACGGACGTTCTTCTAGCCCAGGCGAGCCGGGCACTGATCGTCGGATTCAACGTCCGGCCGCAGCGCGGCGTCCTCGAATTCGCTGAGCGCGAAGGCGTCGATGTTCGACTCCACACGATCATTTACAAGATCACGGAGGAGATCGAGCAGGCGATGCTGGCGACCCTCTCGCCCGTCGAGAAGGAAAAGTACCTCGGGCGTGCGGAGATCCAGCAGATCTTCAAGGTTCCGAAGGTGGGAATGATCGCGGGATGCCGTGTCGTCGATGGCGTGATCCGCCGCGACGCGCAGATCCGGCTACTGCGCGATCACGTGGTCATCTTCGAGGGCAAGATCTCCTCGCTGCGACGCTTCAAGGACGACGCTCGCGAGGTCCGCTCCGGGTTCGAGTGCGGCATCGGAATCGAGCGGTTCAACGATGTCAAGCCCGGCGACGAGATCGAGGCTTTCGTCGTGGAGTTCTTCGCGCGCGAGTCCCTGGCCACCGAGATGGAAGCCCGCGACTGACCGAGACACACCGAGCGTGAGGCGCGGCCCGAAAGATATGCGTGTCGGAGTTCTCGTGATCGAGGTTTTCGTTTATGGCGCCGCGTCGCTCAAGGACAAGCGTCGCGTCGTTCGCGCTCTGAAGGACCGTTGCCGCGCGCGCTACAATGTTGCTGTCGCGGAAGTCGACCATCAAGACCTCCACCAGCGCGCGACCCTCGCTTTCGTCTCCGTCGCAACCGAAGAAGCAGCCTTGCACCGGCTCTTCGACCGCATTCACGAGGACGCCAACGACGTCGCGGGCGGGGGCGTATCAGAGGCGAGCCGGGAGATCCTGTGATTCTCCGAGCCGTCACAGGCGGTGATCCATG
>CAZPJJ010000262.1:0-6153 GCA_964586535.1 uncultured Acidobacteriota bacterium
CGGCATGAATGCCGCCCCTACGAAAACAGGCGAGCCGTGGCCGACGACCGCGCCCCGGCCCGCGGGCGGCATGAATGCCGCCCCTACGAAAACAGGCGAGCCGTGGCCGACGACCGCGCCCCGGCCCGCGGGCGGCATGAATGCCGCCCCTACGAAAACAGGCGAGCCGTGGCCGACGACCGCGCCCCGGCCCGCGGGCGGCATGAATGCCGCCCCTACGAAAACAGGCGAGCCGTGGCCGACGACCGCGCCCCGGCCCGCGGGCGGCATGAATGCCGCCCCTACGAAAACAGGCGAGCCGTGGCCGACGACCGCGCCCGTGCCCGCGCCCCGGCCCGCGCCCGCACCCATGCTCCCGCGAGCGGCCCGAATGCCGCCCCTACAACCGCGCGATGATCGCGTCGGTCATCTGGATCGTGGTCGCGGCGCCTTCGGCGATCGATTTCGGGCCGCCGGTGAGGCGCATCATGTCGTAGGTGCGGACCTTGCCCTCGGCGACGACTTCGGCGATCGCCTTGCGGATGCGCGCGGATTTCTCGGCTTCGCCGATGTGGTCGAGCATCATCACGGCCGAGAGGATCATCGCGATCGGGTTGACGATCGGCGGGTCGAGCTTCTCGTACTTCGGCGCCGAGCCGTGCGTGGGCTCGAAGACGGCGACTTCTTCGCCGATGTTCGCGGAGCAGGCGAAGCCGAGGCCGCCGACGAGGCCGGCGAAGGCGTCGGAGACGATGTCGCCGAAGAGATTGCCGGCGACGAGCACGCCATAGTCTTCGGGGTTCTTGGTGAGCCACATCATCTGGGCGTCGATGTTGGTCGACCAGAGATCGATGCCGGGATAGTCCTTCTTCACGTCCTTGGCGATTTCTTCCATCATGCCGGAGGTCTCGCGCAGCACGTTGGGCTTCTCGCAGACGGTCACCGACTTGTAGCCGTGCGTCTTGGCGTAGCGGAACGCCGCGTCGACGATGCGGCGGCAGGCATGGCGCGTGAAGAGACGGACCGACATCGCGAGGTCTTCCTTGGGTGTCGCGGCGAAGGCCTTCCACTTGGGATGCGTGGCGAGCGCATCGACGACCTGCTGCGGCGGGTTGCTCCACTCGATGCCGCAGTAGAGGCCCTCGGTGTTCTGCCGGAAGATCACGGCGTCGACGGGCGGCTCGACGACTTCCCCGCCCTTCCCGCGCTTGATGAAGTTGAGCGGGTTGCCCGTGAACGAGCGGCAGGGGCGGATGCAGATATCCAAGTTGAAGCGCTGGCGCATGCCGACGATCGGTGAGAAGTACGAGAGGCCCTTCCCTTTGAGAGCAGGGCTCAGCTCGGCCTCGGCTTCTTTCTTGGGTTTGCTGGTGATCGCGCCGAAGAGCCCCAGCTTGTGCTTCGCGAGCAGATCGATGGTGCGCTCGGGAAGCGGATTGCCCTCTTCGATCCAGCAGTCCCAGCCGATGTCGGCGTGGACGTATTCCGCGTCGAAGCCGACGGCGTCGAGCACACGGACCGATTCAGGAAGGACGACTTTGCCGACGCCGTCACCCGGCATCGTCACGACGGTATAGCGCGCCATGGTTCCACTCTCCAGCCAGCTCAGGCGAGGCCGAGCCGGCGACGAACTTGGTTTTCGATACCACCCGAAACGACGAGCGATTGCGGCACGGGGCCGAGCGGCGGGAAGCGGAAGTGCTCGCCGCGCCAGGTGATCGTGCCGGTGGTGAAGTCGATGTCGACCGGCTCGGGGGCGACGATCGTCTTCGTACCCGCTTTTGCTTCGGCCGCGAAGACCTCGGCCAAGCGCTTGGGCAGGTCTTCGTTCTCGACGCAGAGGAAGCCGTTGTTGAAGGCGTTGCGCAGGTAGGTCTGCGAGTAGCTGGCGGCGATGACGAGCGGGATGCCCTTGTGCTGGAGCGCCGTCACGGCTTGCTCGCGCGAGGACCCGGTGCCGAAGTTCTGGCCGGCCACGAGCACGTCACCGGCTTTCGACTTCTCGCGGAAGGAGGGGTCGTAATTCTCCATCGCGACCTCTGCCATCATCGAGGGCGTCATGTCGTCGCGATAGGTGTAGTCCTTGCCGTAGATGCCGTCGGTGTTGAGGTTGTCGGCGGGCAGGTAAAGCAGGCGGCCCTGGAGGCGCGCCGGGAAGCCCGCGACGATCTCGACGGTCTCGGCGATCGGCGCCGCGGCCGCGGTCGCCTCCCAGCGCGCTTCGATCGAGCGCGCCTCGACGGCCTTGGGCCCCGTGATGTACCCCGCGATCGCCGACGCGGCGACGACCTCGGGGCTGGCGAGATAGCACTTCGCGTCGCGCGAGCCCATGCGGCCCTTGAAGTTGCGGTTGGTGGCGGAGATTCCCACTTCGCCCGCTTCGAGCAGCCCGGTGCCGAGCCCGATGCAGGGGCCGCAGCCAGGAGGCAGCGGCTTGGCGCCCGAGGCGAGCAGCGCGCCACATGCGCCCTGGCGCTCGGCTTCGTCCTGCACGTTGCGGCTCGCGGCCGCGACATAGAGCTCGACGCCCGCGGCGACCTGCCACCCCTCGAGGACGCGCGCCGCCGCGACCAGATCCGAGACGCGGGAGTTCACGCAGGAGACGATGTAGGCCTTGTGGATCTTCACCTGCTGCTTGGCCAGCTCGGCGAGCGGGGCGATCTTCTGCACGGTGTCGGGGCCCGCGACGTGCGGTGTGACGGTCGCGAGATCGAGCACGATGCGCCCGGCGTAGACCGCGTCGCGATCGGGTACGACCTCGACGCCCGCGCGGCGCGCGCGATTCGCGAGGTAAGCGCGCGTCACGTCGTCGACGGGGAACCATGCCGAGAGCGTGCCCCACTCGGTGGACATGTTGGCGATCGAGAGGCGTTCATCCATCGAGAGCGTCGCCACGCCCGGTCCCGAGAACTCGACCGAGGCGTTCAGCACCTCGGGGCCGAAGAGCCCGCAGAGCGTGATGATGACATCCTTGCCCGTGGCGCCCGGCGCGAGCTTGCCCTCGAGCCGCACGTCGATCGAGCGCGGGACCTGCCACCAGAACTCGCCGGTGGCCCAGATCGCCGCGGCGTCGGTGCGCACGACGGGCGTGCCGAGCGCGCCGAGCGCGCCGTACATGTTGGAGTGCGAATCCGACGCGACGACGAGCGAGCCCGGCGTCACGTAGCCCTGCTCGACCATGATCTGATGGCCGATGCCCGCGCCGGCGGGGTAGTGATCGATACCCTGCTCCGTCGCGAAGGCGGCGATCTCGCGGTACTTCGTGAGGTTCTTGTCGGTGGTGTCCTGGATGTTGTGATCGAGCGTGAACACCGGCTGCTTGGGGTCGAAGACGCGCGTCGCACCGATCGCGCGGAACTTCCCCAGCACGGCCGAAGTGTTGTCGTGGGTCATCACGTGCGTCGGATGCAGCGCGACGAAATCGAGCGCGCGCACGGGGCGCGCGGGTTTGCCGGTCGCCAGATGCCTTTCGACGATCTTCTCGACGACTGTCTGTCCCATCGGTCGTCCTCCGTCTCTCGCGCGGTGCGCGTCAGCGGCCGGCTTTGAGCAATTCCATGAAGGGCGTGAGGCTGTCGAAGCTTTCGAGCTTCCAGCAGGCGTCCTTGACCTTCTGGCGCGCCGCGGGCGAGAGATGCGGTTCGGCGAGCGCATCGAACTTGGATTCGATCTCGGCGTCGGTCAGCGGGTGGCGCGGGTCGCCCTTGGGATAGTCGAGCTGCTTTTCCAGCTTGCGGCCGTCGGTCGTGTCGATGCGCACGATGACGCGCTGCAGGGCCGGGAAGACTTTCTCGATCTCGGGGTCGGCAACGACTTCCACTTTGTGAAGCTGCTCGCGGATGCGCGGATCCATGATCTTGGCGTCGGTGAACTGCACGGGCGTCACCTGGCCGTCGGCGAGGGCCGCGGCGATGACGTAAGGCAGCGAGTGGTCGGCGGTTTCCTTGGTGCGCGGGTCGTACTTCGACGGATCGGCGAGGATGTCCGCGGCGCGCGCGAGCGAGCGGATATGCACTTTGACGACCTGCTCGGCCGTGAGCTTGTGCTCTTGCATCAGGTCGAGCACGGCGGAGATCGGCGTGTGCGTGAGCGCCTCGGTCGGGAAGAACTTCATGCCGCATTGCGTGATGCGCCACGATTCGCCGAGGCCGTCGGTGAGGATGTTGAGCTTCCACTCGGGGCCGAAGCAGTGCACCAGGCCCTCTTTGCCGTCGACGACGTGCTCGGGGCCGGTGTAGCCCTGCTCGGCGAGCAGCGCGGCGAAGACGCCCGCTTCGGTGGCCATCGGATCGACGGTGTTTTTCATCATCGTCAGCTTGCCCGCGGTGACGGCGCCGAGCGTGGCGTGATGGCTGGCCGAAATACCAATTGCGTGCTGGATCTGCTCGGGCGTGAGGCGCAGCGCGCGCCCGGCGACGATCGGCGAGACGAACGCGGTGAGTGTCGCGTGGTGCCAGCCGCGCTCGCGGATGCCCGGGAAGGCCGCTTCGCAGTAGCGCATCTCGAACTCGTGGCCGAGCACGATGCCGACGATCGCCTCGCGGCCGCCGGTCTTCGCGCGTTCGCAGCAGGCGAGAGCGGCGGGGAGGATGTCGGAGGGATGCGAGGGGTCCTGCTTCCAGTAGATGTCGTTGTAGTCCATGCAGCGGACCATGAGCGCGTTGGCGAGCGAGGCCGAGCGCACGTCCATGCGCTTGCCGCTGCCGATGACGGTCGCGGGGCCCGCGGCGCCGATCTCGTCGAGCACGGCGAGCGCGATTTTCACGTCGTGCTGGCCGTAGCCGCCGAGCGCGCAGCCGAGGGAGTCGAGCAAGTAGCGCTTGGCCTCGTGAATCGCGTCCTTGGAAAGGTGCCCGAACTCGACGCCGGCGGCGAATCGCGCCATCGCGGCCGTGATCGTTCCCGACATGAAAACCTCCTCCGCGGCTACGGCGCGCGGAATCACCCGGACTATTTCAGGTTCTTGAAGGGCTCGAAAGCCATGAAATCGGCGTGATGGACGATGAAAGCTTCGGTCGTGCGCTTGACGAGGTTGCCCTCGCCGGCGTGCGCGGCGATGACGTGGCAAACGGCGTCGGGGACGCCACATTCCATCGCCAACGCGACGCCCGTGAAGGGATGGCGCAGGAGCTCGCCGCGGCGGCTCTGCTTGGAGTGGCCGTCGATTTTCTCGTACTCGAGCAATTTGCCGACATCCGCGAGGATCGCGCCGGCGATGACGGTATCCATGTCGATCGGCAGCGCGTTGCCCATGAAGTCGCGCATGGATTCGGCGGCGCGGCGCGCGATGTGCACGACGCAGCGCTTGTGCTCCATGAAGGTCGTCGGGCAGTTGGGGACGAGCAGCGTGAAGGGGATCTCGTCGAGGTCACGGGGCTCGAGCGGGCTGCGCTCGAGTGCGAGGATCCAGGTCTTGGTGACGGCCTCGCGGAGGGTTTGATTGTCGATCCACTCGATTTCGGGCCAGAGCTTGAGAACGGCATCGCGCAGCATCTTCGGGCCTCCTGACTGACCCGTAAGATTACAGACGCCGCGAACCGAAGTCGAGGGGGCGTTTGTCGAATCTTGGGCGAACATGCCGTCGGGGCGATGTTTCGCCGCCTTATCGGACGTTTGGCCGAATTTTATCCAGGGTGAAGGCCGGTTTAGCCCGGGGCCCTTGTCCCGCGGGGGGTTTGGGAGCAGCCTCCCCGCGATGCACGTCGATGCCCACGACCGGCACCCCAGCAACGTCCTCTTTGACTGGCTCGCGCCGGTGTGGGACCTGCTCGCCGGCTCGCTGCTGCTCGGGAGGCTGCTCTCGCGGCTGCCCGCGCAGCCGCCGGGGCCGATCCTCGACCTCGGCGGCGGGACGGGGCGGCTGGCGGCGCGGGTCGCCGCGCGGGGCGATCGCGCGCTGGTGGCGGACCTGTCGCTGCCGATGGTGCGGCGCGCGCGGAGGAAGGGGCTGCCGGCGGTGCAGTCGCGGGGCGAGGCGCTGCCCTTCGCGGATGGGTCGATCGGGGCGGTGCTGGTGCTCGACGCGCTCCATCACATGGGAGACCTGCGCGCCGTCGCGCACGAGGCCGCGCGCGTGCTCGCGCCGGGCGGGATGGCGCTGCTCGTCGAGCCCGACCCGCGGACGGCCTTCGGCGCGATCGTCGTCCACGGCGAGCGCTGGCTCGGCATGGGCAG
>CAZPJJ010000263.1:0-6139 GCA_964586535.1 uncultured Acidobacteriota bacterium
CCGCCCAGGCCGTCGAGGCGGCCGCGGCGAGGAGAGTGGCGAGAGCGGCGAGCACGGCAGCACGAGTCGTCTTCACTGTTCCCATCCCCTGGGCGCTCGCCGAACGAACATGTCAGTCGGGCGAGGACGCGGCGGATTGCGGTCGCGGCGGGAGAGCAAGGTCGATGCCAGACAGGAAGGGCGGAAGCTGGCCGTTTCGCGGCGCATTTGGTTCCGAATCGGAGCCACGGCTGGTTCCAAGGCGGGTCTGCCGTACACTCCCGGCTCGATGACGAACCACTGGCGCGCCGTCCTCGTCGGAATCTGCGTCCTCGCTTCCGAGTCGTTCGCCCACGCGCTCGATCCCGCGAAGCCCCTCCTCCATCTCGTCCACGATCGATGGACGAAGCAGGACGGCCTCGCGACCAACACGGTCAATGCGCTCGCGCAGACCAGGGACGGCTATCTCTGGATCGGCACGGACGAGGGAGTGACGCGCTTCGACGGCGCGCGATTCGTCCATTTCGATCCTGCCGCGACGCCGGGACTGCGCGGCGGCGCCTCGCGGCAACTGCTCGCGGGCCGGGACGGACGGCTCTGGATCGGGTCTTCACAGGGGCTCGCCGTCCATGACGCGGGCGGGTTCACGCCAGTGGACGGCGACGGCGCGTGGAGAGACGCGGCCGTCCGCGCGGTCGCCGAACTCGAAGACGGGCGCATTGTCGCCGCCTTGGCGGGGTTTGGCGTGGCGGTCGTCGAGGGCGGGCGCCTGGCCGCCTTCTCCAGCGAGGCGACGGCGCGCGAGTGTCTCGACATCATCGATTCCGGCCGCGGATCCGTGCTCTGCGCCGCCGGGCGGGATGGACTCTGGGAGATCTCTTCCGCGCGCGCCTCCCGCCTGGAGCCTGCGTCCGTGGGCGGCATCGCCGCGAGAACGCTCCAGCGCGACGATCGTGGTTCTCTGCTCGTCGGCACCCGCGCGGAGGGTTTGTATCGGCTGGCGCCGGATTTCTCGTTCACCGAGCCCGTGCCCGGGACGGCCGGCGGACTCGTCATGGAAATCCGCGGCGGCGACGGGGGCGCGATCTACATCGCGCAACTCGGCTCCGGAGTGACGCGCATCGTGGGCGACGCCGTCGAATCGTTGCCCGCAGCGACGGTACTCGCCTCCGCGGGCGCGACGGCCATCTTCATCGATCGCGAGGGTTCGCTTTGGGTCGGTACCGATGGCGGCGGCTTGCACCGCTTTCGCGACGCGGCGATCGCATCGATCGCCGAGCGCGAAGGTTTGCCCAACGCGGCGGTCACGGCCGTGCTTCCCGCGCGCGATGGATCGCTGTGGCTCGGCACCGCGGCCGGGCTTTTCCACTTCACGGACGGCGCGTGGCGCGAGATCGGCGCTCCGCAAGGAATTCCCGCGGGACTGACGGTCACGGCGCTGGTCCAGGACGATCGCGACCGGGTCTGGGCCGCGCTGATCGGGGGGGGCGTCTTCTACCGCGATAAGGCGCGATTCCGGCGCGCCGCCCTGCACCGCGAAGGCGAGCCGCCGCTCATACTCGCGCTCGAATCCGCGGGCGGAGGGCGCGTCCACGCCGGCGGCGAAGCGGGCATTTTGCAACTCGACGGCGAGCGCGCGGACCTGCTCCTGCCAGCCGGCGAGGACGGCGCGCGTCCGGTCGTGTCGGCGGTGCTTCGCGCCACCGACGGCACGATCTGGGGCGGCACCTACGATCGCGGGCTGCTGCGCGTGCAGGGCGAGCGGATCACGGAGATCGGCGCCGCCGCGGGACTCACCCCCGGCATCATCACGGACCTCGCGATGGATGACGACGGCGCGGTCTGGGTCGCGGTGTACGGCGGCGGCTTGCATCGAGTCGATGCCGATGGACGCGTCGCGGCGATACGCGAGGAGCACGGGTTACCCGGGAACTCGCTGCTCTCGATCGTGGACGACGGCCAGGGCTCGCTCTGGCTCGGCACAAACGACGGCATCGTCCGTGTCGAGCGCGAGTCGCTGCGGGCTATCGCGCGCGGCGAGAACGCGCGTATCGAGGCTCGGCTCTTGGAACGGCGCGACGGCCTGCGCACCGGCGAGTGCCGCGGCGGCGGCTCGTCGAATGCCGAGCGCGGACCGGACGGTGTGCTCTGGATCGTCGCCTCGGAGGGGCTCGCCCGCATCGATCCGCGGCGCCTGCCGCGCAACGAGATCGCGCCCTCGGTCCTGATCGAGGAATTTCGCTGCGGCGATCGTTCCATCGCGTGGCGTGGCGCCGAGCGCATCAGCCTCCCCGCCGGTGCGCGAAACTGCGAGATCCACTACACGGCTCCCGCGCTTCGCGTTCCGGAGGCCGTGTCGTTCCGCTACCGGCTGGCGGGCGAGGATGCGTCGTGGGTCGAGGCGGGCGCGCGGCGGGTCGCGTACTTTCCGGAGTTCGGGCCGGGCGAGCACGATTTCGAAGTCGAGGCGCGCAACGAGGACGGCGTGGCCGCGGCGGCGCCCGCCGTGCTGCGGCTGCACCAGACGCCGCGCTGGAATCAGCGGCCAGCGGTATGGATCGCGGGCGGCGTCCTGGCGCTCGGCGCCGTGTTCCTCGCGCAGCGGGGGCGGCTGCGTGCCGTCGACAAGCAGCGCCGCAAGCTCGAGACGGTCGTCGCGCAGCGCACCGCGGAACTCGCCGCGGTGAACGCGGACCTGGAGCGCCGCGTCGAGGAGGGAATTTCCAGGTTGCGCGCCGCGGAACGCTTCGCGGCGTATGGGCAGCTCGTGGCGGGCGTCGCACACGAGGTGAGACATCCCATCTTCGCGCTGCGCACGGCCGCATACGTGCTCGCCCAGAAGGCGGGCGACGCGAAAGGCGAGATGGAAAGGCCGCTCGCGATGCTCCGCGAGGAGACCGACCGCATGACGCGGTTGATGGACGACCTGCTGCTCTTCGCACGCGAGCCGGTGCTGGCGCGCGCGGCCGTTCTGCCGGGCGATCTGCTCGCGGCGGCGAAAGAGTCGTTCGAAGCCGCTCATCCGGGTGCGCTCCGGGTCATCATCGAGGCCGAGAGCGCGTTACCCGAGATCGATGGGGATCGGGACCGGTTGGTCCAGGTGCTCGTCAACCTGCTCGGGAACGCGCAGAAACACGCCCGCGGAGCGACGCGCGCGGTGCTGCGCGCGGTGCGGCGGGGTGACGGCGTGGCCGTGTCCGTCGAGGACGACGGATGCGGGATCGAGGCGGAGAAGCTCGCGTCGATCTTCGAGCCCTTCGTCTCCGGCGGCGGCGGCACGGGACTTGGTCTATCGATCGCCGAGCGGGTCGTGCGGGCGCACGGCGCGACGATCGACGTGAGGTCCGCGCCGGGGGCCGGGACGACATTCACGATCGTCTTCCCCGAATCGGCCGCGGAGAAGTGAGATGAAAAGCATCCTCATCGTCGACGACGACGCATCGCTCGCCGCGCTGCTCGAGACGCTCTTTGGCGGAGAGGGATACGAGACCGCCTCGGCGACGCGCGTGCGCGACGCGGAGGACGCCGTGCGGGCGCGCGCCTTCGACGTGGCCCTCGTCGACTTGAATTTGCCCGATGGCACTGGTCTCGACCTGCTCGTCGCGATCAAGGTGCTTCGCCCCGAGACGAGCGTGATCCTGCTCACGGCAGCGGGCTCGATCGAGGCCGCGGTCGAGGCGATGCGGCGCGGCGCGGACAACTTCGTCGTCAAGCCGATCGATCCGCCGGGTCTCTTTGCGATCGTCGACAAAGGCGCCGAAGCGGCCGCGTTGCGGCGGCGCGCGCTGCTGCTCGACCGGCTCGCGAGCGCGCCCGCGGGGCGGGTGCTCGGCTCGAGCCCCGCGATGCGGAGCGCGATCGACCTGGCGATGCGCGTCGCCGCGCACGACACGACCGTGCTGCTCTACGGCGAGACGGGGACGGGCAAGGGGCTCTTCGCGCGGATGATCCACGACGCGTCGCCGCGGGCGAAAGCGCCCTTCGTGGCGCTGAACAGCGCCGGGCTCGCGCGCGAGCTGGTCGAGAGCGAATTGTTCGGACACGAGCGAGGCGCGTTCACGGGGGCGACGGAGCGCAAGATCGGCCTGATGGAGGCCGCGGCGGGCGGGACGCTCTTCCTCGACGAGATCGCCGAGCTCGATCTCGCGGTGCAGGCGAAGCTGCTCACGGCGCTCGAGGAGCGGCGCTACCGGCGCGTCGGCGGCGTCGTCGAACTCGCGGCGGACGTGCGGCTCATCGGCGCGACGCATCGCGATCTGAAAAACGCGGTCGATGAGGGCCGCTTCCGCGCCGATTTGTTCCATCGCATCAACGTCTTCGCCATCACGCTGCCGCCCCTGCGCGAGCGCGACGACGACGTGGTGCCGCTGGCCGTACATCTGCTGGCGCAGATGCGTCCCGTGCCCGATCCGGCGCGCGCTCTCTCGGACGAGGCGGCGGGAATGCTTCTCGACTACGACTGGCCGGGCAACGTGCGCGAAGTGCGCAACGTCATGGAGCGCGCGGCGATTCTCTGTCCCCCGGGCGTCCCGATCGGCCCCGAGCACCTGCCGCCGCTCGTGCCTTCGCGGCAGGACGCGGGGGCCGCCGCGCCTGCCGAGATCGTGCGCATCAGCGGCACGGGGTCGTCCGGGGTGCGGCCAGGTGGGGGAGGTGCCGAGGCTCCCGACGTCTCCGGAGCCGGTGGCGCGGCGGGCGGGCTCGAGCCCCGCACGCACGAGGACGCCGAGCGAGCGTTCTTCGAGCGCGCGCTGCGCGAGCGGAAGGGGAGCCTGCGCGCGCTGGCGAAGGAACTTGGTATCTCGCGTGGGACGCTCTACCGAAAGGCGCGCAAGTACGGCCTGCCGCTCTTGGACGACGCGGGTTGAGGGCAACTCGGCCTGCAACGGGCGTCCTCGCGACTCGATGCCGGAGTCGCCGCCGCCTCTGACGAGCGCGTGCGTCGCGGCTCGGCTGCGCGGAAGTGGCCTCGAAGCGGACGCGCGTGGCTCTGGATCGGGGCCAATTCCTTTCCTGGCGGGGCGCCTGGGGGCGGCACGGCGATTGCAGCGAGGGCGGTCATGTCTTCGACCGTCCTCGTGGTGGACGACGAGTCCGCCATCCGCGAATCGCTGCGCACTCTGCTCGAGTGCGCGGGCCTCGTCGTCTTCGACGCGGACTGTCTCGAGGACGCCCTCGCCGCGATCGCCCACATCCGCTTCGGCCTGGTGCTCACCGATCTCTCGCTGCGCGGGGCCCAGGGCCGCGAGGGCTTCGAGATCCTCGACCACGTGCGCCGCTCCGGGATCTCGACGCCGGTCGTTCTCTTCACCGCCCACGCCGACGACGCCCTCCGCGCCGAGGCCCTCCACCGCGGCGCCGCCGACCTCTGGAGCAAATCCCTCCCCGTCGAAACCCTCGTCGAGCGCGTCCTCGCCTCCTGATCCCTCCGCCGCCCGCCGAGATGCGGGGACGGTCGGGATAGGGGGACAGGCGACTTAGGGGGACAGTCGACTTAGGGTGCCTGTCCCTCTAGGTCGACTGTCCCCCTAAGTCGCCTGTCCCCCAGATTCGACCGTCCCCGAAACGCGACTGTCCCCAGGATTTGCGGGGGGCTTTGTGCGGGTAAGGGGGGGCGACTATCCTCTGGGGCGGTCGTCCGGAGACGACGGGCCAACGGGAGTCACTTCATGTCAGTCGCGAGGATCGACCGCGAGCGCCAGCTCGCTGCCCTGGATGCCCTGCTGACGCGCGTCGAGAAGCCGACGCGGTACGTCGGGGGTGAGTGGAATTCGGTCACAAAGGACCCGGATCGGGTCGAGCTGTCGATGGTGCTGGGCTTCCCCGACATCTACGAGATCGGGATGTCCCACCTCGGCTACCGCATCCTTTATGCGCTCTTGAACGCCCGCGACGAGTACTGCGCCGAGCGCGTCTTCATGCCCTGGTCCGACATGCTGGCGCTCCTCCGCGAGCGCGACCTGCCGCTCGTCACGCTGGAGTCGCGCCGGCCGCTCCGCGACTTCGACCTGGTGGGCTTCTCGATGCAGAGCGAGCTGACGATCACGAACGTCCTCGCCATGCTCGACCTCGGCGGCATCCCGCTCACTTCCGCCGAGCGCGGCGAGAGCGATCCGCTCGTCCTCATGGGCGGGCCCGTCATCTTCAATCCCGAGCCCTT
>CAZPJJ010000264.1:0-6131 GCA_964586535.1 uncultured Acidobacteriota bacterium
CGATTTGCGGGGCCCCTACGGCGCTAAGGTCGCGGATCAGATGGTGGCGACGATCGTCGAGTCGATGCAGTGGGCCGAGACGCTGCCATGGGCGGACGACGCGACGCCGGCGAAGCTCGAGATCATCGAGCGCTCTCGACTCGACGCGGTCTTGGGTGAACAGGACCTCGCCGAGAGCGGCCTCGTCGGCGACGAAGACGCGGCGCGGTTGGGCGGGCTACTGGGCGTGCAATACATCCTCGTGGGTACGACGGAGCGCGTCGTCGACGACACGACGAGCTATAAACGGGAGACTCGGTCGGGCGAGGGCAATACCTCGTACACCGTCGACGTGCCCTACCACCAGCGCGTGGCGCGCGTGAACGCTTCGGTGCGTGTCATCGAAGTGGCGACGGGTCGGGTGGTCGAGACTTACACGAAGACGGGCGAGGAGCGCCAGGTCGAGAACCAGATCGCGAACCTCCGCAGCCCGGAGATCATGCTGAGCGAGGCGGCGAAGAAGGTGGGGACAGATATCGTCCAGCCGCTTCTCGTCAGGCCGCAGCGCTGGTACACGAATCTGCGCTACGAGAAGGAGTGGAAGGAGATCCTGCAGACCGCCCACTCCGGCGACTACGACACGGCGTGGGCGCGATTCGAGGCGGTGCGCGCCAAGGATCCGTACAACGAGGAACTGCTCTTCAATCTCGCGGCGCTCTACGAGGCGATCGGCGACTACGACAAGGCGCTCGAGTTCTTCAAGGCCGGGACGCAGGTCGCGCCGAAGGAGAAAGACTTCGCGAACGGCGTCGAGCGCATGGGCCGGCTCATGGCGCACCGCGACATGCTCGCCGCGCGCGGCTACGCGCAGCGTCCGCGCCGCTTCGAGGCCGCCGCCGCCGAGGCCGCCACGGCCGACGCCGCGAAGCGCGAGGTCGAAATCGCGCGCAAGGGCGCCCCGCTCTACGCCGATGCCGACTCGTCCTCCGCGACGCTCGCCTCGCTGCCGAAGGGGATGCGCTTCGAGGTCCTCGAGACGAAGCAGTCCAGCGGCGCGACGTACTACCGCGTGCGCACCTTCGACGGCAAAGAGGGCTGGCTCTCCTCGAAGGACGCCTCTCCCCGTTGACTTCGCCGGGGGGTGTGGCGCTCCACCCGATCCGCGCCGCATCCCCCTCTTTTTCCCGTCCCCCGCTCCTTAGGGACAGTCGACTTAGAGGGACAGTCGACTTAGGGGGACAGTCGACTTAGGGGGACAGTCGACTTAGAGGGACAGTCGACTTAGAGGGACAGTCGACTTAGGGTGCCTGTCCCCCTAAGTCGCCTGTCCCTCTATCCGGGTTAAGGAGCGTACTCGTGGGCACCGATGTCGGGGCGAGGGATGCCGTCGCCGTCGCCGTCGATGCTGCGAGGGTGGCCGTTCTGGTCGTAGGGCGGTGGGCTGGGCGAGGCGATGTCGGGCGTCACCGCGTCGATGAGCGGGGACGTGGGCAGCAGCGTGAAGTCGGCGAGAAGCGCGTGGCTGAAGTGGGGTAGCAGCACCATCGTGCCGTGCCATCCCGGCACTTGGTCGGCTTCGGCGGGCGTGGTGAGCGGGTTCTCGCCCCCGTCGAGGATGAAGCCGAGCCGCGTGTCCCAGAAATCGCATCCGACGCAGTGAGAATCGCCGAAGAGCCCGAGTGCGGGCGTGGGGACGGGTTCCTCGATGCCGTAGCGTTCGAGCCCCGCGAAGATCGTCCGGCCTACGCTCGCGAAGCAGTCGACGGGCACGATCGGGTCGTCCGAGCCCGCCTCGCGGGAGATCTCGCAGCGGACTCCCGACCCGCCCGTTTCGGCGATCGTCACGTGGTCGAGGTACGCGCGCACCAAGCTGCGCTTGGTCGGTGAGACATCCGGGTCCCAGAAGAGCACCCCCGACGACATCCACAGCGCATCGCCCGTGGTGTGGGCGAGCGTGCTGGACTGCAGCGTCATCGAGAGGTCGGCCCGATCGCAGTAGCGCGACTCCGCGCTGAGGCGGATCGCGTTGTGGCCTCCCGTCATCTGCGACGCGAGGATCGTGACCGTGGCTTCGGCTCCGATGAGCTCGTCGCTGACGTGGACGCTGACGTGGGCGAGCGGCTGGCCGGAGAAGCGCGAGCGCGTGATATGCAATTCGTCGACGCCGCCCGCGGTGCCAAGGAAGACGAAGGCGCCCGGCGAGCCGCGGAACTCGCAGCGGTCGATCCGCGTGCGCAGCCCGCCGAACCAGTCGGTGGGTTCGGTGAGCGTGATCGCGTTCACCCGCTGATCGATGAATCGGCATCGGCTGAAGGTGAAGTCCTGATCGTAGGTGAGCGCGAAGAGCGCGTGGTTGCCGCCGACGAACTCGACGCCGTCGACGATGATGGAATGGCTCCCGTGATCCCAGTACCACGCCGAGATCGCCGCGCCGCCATCGGGGATCAGCCACCGCGTGCGCGACGACTCGGGCTGGCGCTGCACGAGCGCCGTCTCGTTGCCGGTGAAGCCGCCGAGGATGACGGTCTCCCTGCGCTCGGTCTCGATCTGATCGACGATGTCGCCGGCGACCCAGATCTCGAGCGCGGGGCACGGCGTCACGCCGTGCTCGATCGCCGCGGAGATCGTGCGATAGGCCGTCTCCCACGAGCGGCCGTCCTGGACGGGCCCGGCGTCGGCCTTGACGTAGACGCGCTCGCCGCAGCGGACGACACGATCGGTGCGCGTCTCGACGGGATCGGCTGGCGGCAGCGTGAAGGAGCGAAGGTCGGAAGCGGCGGGCGCGGGCGCACGCTTGTCGATGGGCAGCGTGCCGCGCACCAGTTGGTGCGAGTCGGCCGCCGGTGTGGGCGTGTGAACGAGCACTTCGCGGGAGCCCGGCGAGATCGCCGACGCCTCGGCGCGAAGCGCGGAGCCGTTGTCGCTGGCGAACGCGGCACTCGCCGCGAACGCGACGAGACACACCCCGCACCCGACGACCGCGTGCGGCGCTCGTGAGCGTATCCGCATGGGCGGTTCCCCCTTTGTCGGAGATCGGAGAGTTGCCGCCAGCCTACGCCTCACCCCCGGCTAACGGAAGCCCGCCGCCCCGCCAGTGGGGACAGGCGAGATAGGGGGACAGTCGACTTAGGGGGACAGGCACCCTAAGTCGCCTGTCCCTCTGAGTCGCCTGTCCCTCTAAGTCGACTGTCCCCCTATCTCGCCTGTCCCCATTTACTGGCGGGTGGCGGGGGCGCGGGTCTCGAAGAGAGGGGAGTCGGGGGAGGAGAGCGCGAGGGTGAGGGCGGCGGCGGAGCGGTGGCGTTGGAGGCCGGTGCGGAGGACGTGCGCCGCGTGGTCGGCGGAGAGAGGAGCGCCCACGAGGTAGCGCGTGCCGGCCCGGAATGAGCCCGCGTGCTCGGCCCACCAAGCGCTGACGAGCGATGCGTCGGGCCAGGGGAGGTCCTCGTCGGGGTCGAGCGCGACGTCTTCGTCGGCGGGGTCCTCGGTGGGGCCTGCCGCGAAGTCCTCGGGCTGGTCGCGGTCGAGATCGAGGAGGGCGAGGTCCGCGCCGGTGATCGCGGTGAACGACTCGCCGGCGACGCGCGCGGTCTCGTCGATGCGCATCTGCTCAATGAGCCACGGAACCAGCGCGGGATCGCCCAGCGCGCCCGCCGCGATCGCCGCCTGTCGTGCGCACGACGCGCCCAGGGCGACGAGCGCCGCGTACCAGCGCGGGCCGTCGTCGGCGCCCGCGACGCGCATCGCCATCGCCGTCGCCTCGTCGCGGAAGAGCCCCGGCGTGCGCGCCATCTCCATCAACACGCCGGCCGCGCCGCCGTCGCCCAGCCGCGCGCTCGCCCACGCGGCCCAGTAGCGCGCGCGCCGATCGTCGTGCTGCCAGCCCGCGCGAAGCTTGTCGCGCAGATCGACGAGCCCCAACTCACCGACCGCTTTGAACGCGCGTGCCGCGAGCCAGGGGTCGATGCCGACGGTGCCTGCTCCGGCTCCACTTCCACCCGCAGCCACCTCACTCGCACCGGCCGCGCCATCCGACGCCCCGCCCGCCGCCGCTCCGCGCTCCGCTTCGTCGAGCGTCTCGCGCAGCGGTGCGCCCGGATCGCGGCGATGCACCGCCGCCCCCGCGATGCCGATCGCGCGCCGCAGCGGCGACGCGTCCTGCGCGAGCGCGCCCGCCGAGGCGGCGACGCGCTCCCACTCCAGCCATCCCAGCGCCGACACCAGCCCCGGCGCGCGCTCCGCATCGGCGTCCACCGCCGCGAGCACCGTCTGCCACCACGACGGCTCGCCGCTCTCGAGCGCGCGCACCGCCGCCGCGAAGACGTCGCCCGCGTCGCCCGCGTCGAGCGGCGCGGCGAGTAGGGGCCATGCCGCCGCGCCCGCGATACGCAGGCCGTCCAGATGCGCGTCGATGCGGCCGTCGAGCTTCGCGAGGTCGGCGAGGTCGTAGTGCGGCGCCGTCACGGCGCGCGCGCGCAGCAGCCAGAGGAACGACGCTTCTTCGGCGTGTTGGCTGACGACCGCTTCGACGATGCCCATCGTCTTCTCGCTTTCTCCCGGATATCCGCCGCTCTGGCCATCCTCAGGCTCGAGTCCCCGGGCGAGCCTCCCTCACTGCGACGAGGCGACTCGATCCTCGAGACGTCCTCGCGATCACTCTCCCAGGAGATTCGTCCACGACGAGCCGTCGTAGAGAAACACGTCCTTCTTGCCGACCGAGAGCAAGTGCGTCTCGCTCGCCGCCGAGAGCTGATAGAACGAACTCGGCGTCTCTTCCGCGAAGCGGACCCGCTCGAGCGTCTCACCCTTCAGTTCATAGAGAAACCGCACTGACGCCACGAACACCCGCCCCTGGAACGCATGCACGTCCCAGAGATTCTCCGTCGTCACGCCGTGATCGATGACGCTCCAAGCATCGTCGCGTCCGCGAAGGAGAATGCCCTGCTGCCCGCAGGCATAGGCGAACCCGTCCGGTGCGAGGCATACACTCGTGAGGATGACGTTCGTGGGGCTGTCGATGCGACGCGCTCCGTTCGCGGTCATTTTCGCGAGTGATCCCTTCCATCCCACCGCGTAAAAATCCTCCGCCGATGTCCCGGCGGCCGCGCGCAGGAGCGTCTTCTCGAATCCCGGGCAGGGAAGAGGAGCCCACGTGCGTCCGTCGTAGCGCAGGATCGCGCCACTTCCGCAAGCAACCGCCGTCCCGGCCACGTTCGACACACCGGAGAGGAGCCCGTCGCACGCGCGACCTTCGTGGCACTCTTCACCCCGCACCGCCGCGTATTCGCCGTCGCTACCGACGAGCACGCCTTCCCGTCCGGGTCTCTCAATCGCGCAGACCGAGCCCGCCGACCAGTCGACGAGCGTGCCCCGCCATTCCTGGCCCCTTCGCCAGCGCAGGACCACCGTGTGCGGAGTTTCGTCCGCCTCGAGTTTGACGACGCCCGCGAGGACCAGCGCTTCGTCTCCGTCGAAAAGCGCTCCCGCGCGGAAGTTGAAGGCCTCCGCATCCGGCGGGCGAAAGGGTTCGAGCAGATTCGCAGCCGCAGACGACATCCGGGCATCCCTTTCGGCGGAAGGCTGGCGGGCGCTCAGCCGCGCAGCATCAGTTCCGCTTTCGTTCCCGAGAGATCCTTTTTCACGTCCTCTTGAACGCTGCTGATCTGCTCGGTCTCCTTCACCTTCATCTTCGCGTGACCGTTCTTGATTTGCGCTTCCATACAGCCGGCCGAGCAGTGCGGATACACCTGATGCGCCGACTCCGCGCCGCACTTCGCGGAATCCGCGACAGACCACACGGGTTTGTCGCTGATCGGAATGCCATTCTCGACCATGTACTGTTTGCGGCCGTCACCGAGTAGGCCGTGTGTCGCCACGCTCTTGCCACCCTCGGCGCAGACGCAGGGCGCACCGCCGGGTTTGTATGTCTTGTGCCCCTTGCCGCGGCCCTTGCCGAACTGCGAGGCGGGAATCACGTGCTCGGGCGTCTGCGGCGGACAGCACGCGCCGGCCGCGGCTTTGTCGTACGACACCATCGCACACTGCAGAGCATTCAGGCACTTGTCGTCGCGGATCTGTCCCGCGTGCTGATCCAGCGCCAGGTCGAGCGCTTCCTGGGCCAGCGCACGCTCTTGCGAGCCCTTCTTGCTCTT
>CAZPJJ010000265.1:0-6108 GCA_964586535.1 uncultured Acidobacteriota bacterium
CGCTGCCTCGAGCCGCGTCAGGGCCTCGGCCAGCGGCGCGGTGGGCGTGGCGCCGCTCGCGGCGGCGAGTTCTTTCGCGTCGCGAACGACGTCCTCCGCCGCGTGCGCGATGTCGACGATCTCCGCGAAGCCGAGCGCCGCCGCCATGCCCTTGACCGAGTGCAACGCGCGAAGGGCATGGACGAACGACTCGGGGTGCAAGCCCGAGACGAGGATGGCGGCGCGCGCCATCTCGACGTGACGCTGCGCCTCGTCGTCGAAGAGCGCGCGCAACTCGGGATTCACGGGCGGATTCCCGCGGGCGCATTTCCGGCGAGAAGCGCCCGCAGGCGGTTCTCGTCGATGAGCGCGTCGCCGTCACCGTTCCAGCGCCTCGCGACTCGCGCGCGGTCCAGGCGCTCGTCGAGCGCGAGCGCGAGGTGTTCCCAAGGCGGTATGAGGATCGCGACGGCGCGAGGGGGTTCGCCCTTGCCGCAGCGACCCGTACAGACGCGACCGTCGAGCACGGTGACGATCCGTCCACGCACTTCCGCGATACCGGTCACGTAGGACGGAGCGCCGGGCACCGCCACGAAGGCGCCGATGGTCTCGACGCGGGCAACGAGTCGCGCGGGTACCGCGACCTCGAGCTCGTCCTCGCGGGAAGCGATGACGACGACCGTTTCGTCGCTCGGGACGGTCACGGTGCCGGACTCGGGACGCGGAACACGGAGCAGAGCTCGTGGAGTCTGTCTGCCGTCGAGGCAAGGCGCTCCGCCGAAACCGCCATCCGCTCCATGGACGAGTTCTGCCGCGTCGTTGCCGAGGACGTTTCGTCGCTGCCGCGCGCGCCCTCGCGCGCGATCTCGGAGATCCCCTCCATGGCGCGGACCAGCTCTTCGGTGGCCTTGCGCTGCGTGCGCGCGAACTCGGCGATCTCCTCGATCTGCGAGGCCAAGGGCAGGACGCCGTCGGCGATCTCGCGGTGCCGTTCTCCGGCTTCCTCCACGACTCGCCGTCCGGCGCGCGCCGCGTCGCGCGTTTCGCGCATCGCCTCCAGCACGCGCGTCGAACCGACGTTGATCTCGCCCGCGAAGCCCGCGATCTCCTCCGCGAAGCGTCCTGCGCGTTCGGCGAGGCCGCGCACTTCTTCCGCGACGACCGCGAACCCGTGCCCTTGCTCGCCGGCGCGCGCAGCTTCGATGGCAGCATTGAGCGCGACGAGGTGCGTCTGCTGTGCGATCGTCGCGATCAGCTCGACTGTGCGATCGATCGATCGAGCCTGGCGCTGGAAGCCCTCCGCGGCGCTCGCCATGTGTTCGATCTGCTCGCCGATACGCTCGAGCTCGCGGTCGGCGCGCGTCGCATGCTCGCGGCCGAGCCTCGCTTCGACGCCGCGCTGGCGGGCCATGAGCAGCACGCTCTCGGCGCTCATCCCGATCCGCTCGGCGGAGGTCGCAACGTCGCGCGTGACACGGTACGTATCGTCGAGCCGGGAAGCCGTTCCGGAAGCGCCGCGCGCGAGCATCTGCGAAGTGCTGGCAATCTCGTCGGTGAGGGCCCTCAACGACGCCGCCGTCTGCGCGACATCGCGCGACGAGTCCCGGATCTCGGCGGCCGTGGCCGCGAGCTCGCGGACGACGCGGAGCAGCGAGCGCTGCATCAGCGAGAACGCGCGAGCGAGATCGTCGATCTCGTCGGCTCCTCCGCCCTCGCGTGCCGGCGGCACGCGAGCGTCGAGGTCCCCGGTCGCGATCACGCGCGCGGCTTCGGCGAGCGCGGCAAGCCGGGCGACGAGACGTCGCGAAAGCACGAGCGCCGCGATGGAAGCGACGAGGACGATCGCGAAGATCGCGGCGAGGATCGCCCCGGCGCCGAGTGCGGGCTCGAGCAGGCGAGTTGCGAGCACCGCCAGGCCCGAGGCAGCGGCGACGAGCATGAACGAGGCCGCGAGTTTCTTCTCCATCCGAGGTCCGCGCTCCTCCGGTGCCGTTCGGCGTGGGACGCCTCGGGGGAATATAGGTTCCCTTGACGGGGCCGCCCGTCTTGCGGCTTTCGGCGCCCAGCGGGATATCCTCACCCCGTGTCCAACGACTTTCGCGACCAGGGGCTCGGGATCTACGTGCACGTCCCCTTCTGCACGACCCGCTGCGCGTACTGCGACTTTGCCATCGTCACGGGCCAGGACGAGCGGCGGGACGAGTACGTCCTGGCCCTCGCCCGAGAACTCGCCGCCCTGGCGCCGCTCCTCGAGGGCCGCCGGGCGTGCAGCGTTCATCTCGGTGGCGGAACGCCTTCGAAGCTGACTCCCGCGCACGTGCGTCGCGTGCTCGCCCTCGTCCGCGAGGCGATCCCGTGCGAGCCGGAAGCCGAGATCGGTCTCGAGGCCAATCCCGAGGACATCGACGGCGCCTCGGTGGACGCATGGCTCGAGGCGGGAGTGACGCGCGTCACGATCGGCGTCCAGGCGCTCGACGATGAGGGACTTCGATCCCTCGGCCGCCCCGGTGACGCAGATCGGGCCCTCGCGGCGCTCGGCGAGGCTCGACGGGGGGGAGTTCCGTCCTTGGGCGCAGATTTCATCTTCGGTCGGCCCGGGCAGAGCGAGAACGCGTGGGATCGCGAACTCGCCCAGATCGTCGCGCTCGACGTCGACCACCTCTCGCTCTATGCGCTCGAGACCGACGCTCCGACGCCGCTCGTGCGCGCCATGGAGAGAGGAACCGTCGCTCGCGACGATCCGGATGCCGCCGCCGCGATGTATGAACGAAGCGTCGCCGCCCTCGCCGCCGGAGGCTTCGACCGCTACGAAATATCCAACTTCGCCAAGCCCACGCACGAGAGCCGTCACAATTTGCTCTATTGGACGGACGGCGCCTACCTCGGCATCGGTCCATCCGCCGCGTCTTACGTCGATGGTCGCCGCTGGACGAATCCGCGCCGCTTCGGCGAATGGATGAGGCGCGCGCACGAGGCGTCGCTCCACGACACCGTGGAAGACTACGATCCGCGCGTGCGCGTCGGCGAAGCGCTGATCTTCGGGCTGCGCCTCGATCGCGGCGTCGATCTCGCAGCCCTCGCGCGCCGGCATGGCTTCGCGGCGGTGGACGAGAAGCGTTCGCTCCTCGAGTCGTTCGCCGAGCGCGGCCTCGTCGAGTTCGTCGCGGAGGATCGCTGCCGGCTCACCGAGCGCGCGCGTCTCATCGCTCACGAGATCTTCGTCGACTTGATCTGACGCCGGGCTGCGTTGCCCCCCTCGCGGGGGTTGGCCCGTTCTCGCGCACCGCCTATGATCCGAAAGGCCGCACGTCGCGACCGTCCTTCGAAGCCTTTCGCCCCGGCCGCCTTCGGCCCGCAGTGGGAGACCGACCGTGAATTTCTTCCTTACCGACGAGCAGGAGATGATGCGCAAGGCCGCGGCCGACTTCGCGGCCAAAGAGATCGCACCGCACGTCCGCGAATGGGACCGCACGGCCACATTCCCGGCGGAGGTATTTCGTCGAGCGGGCTCGCTCGGGTTCCTGGGCGTCCTCGTTCCCGAGGCTTACGGAGGTGCCGGACTCGGGTACGTCGAGTACATCGCGATCATCGAGGAGATCTCCAAGGTCTGCCCCGCAATCGGCCTCTCAGTCGCCGCGCACAACAGTCTCGGCACCGGGCACATCCTGCAGTGCGGGAACGAGGCGCAGAAAAAGAAGTACCTGCCGAAGCTCGCCTCGGGTGAGTGGATCGGCGCCTGGGGTCTCACCGAACCGACCGCTGGATCCGACGCCGGTGGCACCCGGACCACTGCCGTTCGGGACGGAGATTCCTGGGTGCTCAACGGCGCGAAGACCTTCACGACGCACGCGTCGGTCGGGCAGGTGGCCGTCGTCTTCGCCTCCACGGACTCGTCGCGCAAGCATCACGGCATCTCGGCCTTCATCGTCGAGAAGGACACGCCGGGATTCCGCGTCGGCAAACACGAAGACAAACTCGGCATGCGCGCTTCCGATACGTCGGAGGTGGTGCTCGAGAACTGCCGGGTTCCAGCCGAAAACTTGATCGGCGAGCCCGGGCACGGGTTCAAGGACGCGATGAAAGTCCTCGACGGAGGACGCATTTCGATCGCCGCTCTTTCGGTCGGCACCGCCGCCGGCGCCTACGGTCACGCCGTGGCGTACGCGCGCGAGCGCCAGCAGTTCGGCAAGCCGATCGGCGCGTTCCAGGCCATCCAGGCCCACATCGCCAACATGGCAACCGAGATCGATGCCGCGCGCCTGCTGACCTATCGCGCGGGCGCTCTCAAGGACGCCGGCAAGGAGACCACCCGCGAGTCCTCGATGGCCAAGCTCTACGCAAGCGAAGTCGCCGTGCGGGTCACGAACGACGCGATTCAGGTCTTTGGCGGCTACGGCTACGTGAAGGACTACCCGGTCGAAAAGTACTTCCGCGACGCGAAGCTCTGCACGATCGGCGAGGGGACGTCGGAGATCCAGCGGCTCGTGATCGCGCGCCAAGTCCTCGGCCGGCTCGGAGAGTGAGCACGCCGTCCGCCCCGCGAACCGAGCGAGGAGCACGCCCATGAAGGGAAGAATCATCGGGCTGGACCATCTGGGCGTGGCGGTCCGCGATCCGCGCGCGCGGCTGGCGTTCTGGTCCGAAACCCTGGGACTCGAATTGGACCGCGTCGAGATCGTCGCGTCGGAAGGCGTGAGAACGTGGTTTCTGGCACTCGGCGGCGCCCACGTCGAACTGCTCGAGCCGACCGGCGAAGAATCGCCGATCGCCAAGGCGATCGAGAAGCGAGGTGAGGGCATTCACCACGTCTGCCTGCGTGTCGACGACATCGACGCCGTCCTCGCTCGGCTCGCCGCTCGCGGTCTCGCACCGATCGGCGCCGGTCCCCGGCCGGGGGCCGGCGGTTGCCGGGTCGCGTTCCTGCACCCCAAGGACACTGGCGGCGTCCTCGTCGAACTCTCGCAGCCACCGGTGTCCCATGCGCTCGTGTCCGAGGGTGTTCTTTTCGGCCCGGGGACTCTCGCAATCGCCTATCTGCGAGATCCGCGGGAGAAGCTCTTCGGAGTCATTCGCTCTCTCGACGGCAGAGGCCTTGCCATCGAGGGACTGGACCTCGAGGCGTGGGAGGACTGGGTTTCCCAGTGTGCGCGGGGCGAGCCGGGTCCCATGGCGCCCTCGCTCCAGTTCTTTCCCACCTCGCGCATCGAGAAGCTACTGGCCGACCGGGACGAGCCGAGCCTACCTTCTCTTGCGCGGCGCTTCCTGGATCGGACCGGCGCGAACCTTCTCGATGCTTTCGACGGGCGGGGGGGCGAGCGGAGTCCGACTAGCCCGCCAGCGTGAGGGAGCGGACGAGGGATGAGCAGCGGGAACGTCAAGGACAGGCGAGGCGCGGTCGCGACCGAGCCGTCCTCTCGTTCCGGCGAGGCGAATCCCCACAAGACCGTCGTCGTCGCCATTCCGCGGGCCGAAGGCGACATGGCGAGCGCCGAGCCGGCCGGCTCGGATCTCGCGCGCGTCTCGCTTCCGGAAGGTTGGGAGATCACTCTCGACATCGTCGAGGGCGCGGACGCTGGCCGTTCGTTTCCGGTCACCCGCACATGTTCGATCCTCGGCCGGGGGCGAGTCGAGATCCCCCTCGACGACTCGCACGTCTCGCGCCGCCACGCGAGCCTCGAGGTGTACGGATCGACGTGCGTGCTACTCAAGGATCTGGGCTCGACGAATGGGACGCGGGTGAACGGGCACGCGATCGTTTCGGTCGAGGTCTCGGATGGGGATACGATTGAGTTGGGAACGACGCGCATCGTCGTGACGATCGGCACCCCGCCCGCCTAATCCACGGTGACTGGAAGATTGTTGACAACGTTGGCCGTCGCGAAGCATGAGACGGACGCGGTGACCGTCTCTGCCGGCCGATTTGCATATTCGCGACGTGAAGTGAGCTCTCTAGCGTAGAGGACTAGCCGCTTCGTTCTCGAGTCTTCATCGTCGTAACCAGACATCAGCCTCATACACCGGAACATCGACCGCGCGCGCTTCAGAACGCGTACTTGAGCTCGTGTCTCCTCCAGCGCTTGAGGCCCGGCCAAGAGATGATGCGCCGGTAGATGTCCATCCACGCCTCGG
>CAZPJJ010000266.1:0-6095 GCA_964586535.1 uncultured Acidobacteriota bacterium
GTCGCGGACTGCGGAGAGAAACCCTCGAGAGCGGTTCGGAGGACGGCGAGATTCTCGTCCTCGGCCGTCGGCGGAGGTGAGGAGAGCAGCCGTTGGGAACCGCGCACAACGCCCTCCAGGACTGCCGCGAGATCCCGGTCGAAACCGCCGACCGCTTCCAGGAGCCCGGCGGGAGGCGCGTCCTCCTTGCCCGCGGTCGCGAAGAGTCGCAGCGCTGCGTCGAGCTTTCGCTTCTGGGCCGTCGCTCCAAGCGCCTCCGCACAGCCGGACGGGAGCCCCGGGGCTCGCCGCTCGATGGCGACGATCGCTTTCCTCGCTTCGTCGCGCGCGGCGTCGCGCATGGCCGTCGCCGAGCCGTACGCCTTCTCCACCGTCGCGAGCGTCGATGGGAGGGAAGCAAGCTCCGTTCGGCTCAGGGAGAGAGCGCCGCCGCACGCCTTGGGTTTGGCGGTGCGGACGGGAAACGCCGGGGGAGTCTTTCCTGCGATCTCGCTCCACGCTCGGGTCGCGCCCTCCAGGCGATCGAGTTCGTTCAGTGACCGCGAGATCCGGTCGCAGACCGAGCGAACGGCTTCCTGTAAGCGAGCATCGAACGCGGCGGCGCAGTCTCGCCATTGCTTTTCCGATTCATCGAGGCGGCCGGCGTTCCAAACGCAAACCCGGTCGGCCGCCTGAGCCCCCGCGGAGCCGCTCACGGCTTTCCACGCCTCGGAGGAAAGCTCCGCCGCGAGGTCGCGCCGTGCCTCGATCTCGAGTCGGTAGATCTTTGCCAGCGATTGCTCCGCTTCGATGCGGGCCGCGTCGATGGAGGCTGCCACGCGCCCCGTTCCCATCGCCTCCAGCTTGGGAGTGAGATCGCCGCTTCGAGCCGCGACCGCCGAGGCGAGCTGCCGCGATTCCTCCGCGAGGAGGCGAGTGGCTCCCTGCCCCTCGAGAGCGGCCGCAAGCGCACGGATGCGGTTCGACGCCTGCCGCGCCTGGCTCGCCGCGCCGAGATCCTTCTCGAGCGTGCCCGCCGCATCGCCGAGTTCGCTCCTGAGGCTATCGATCAGCGAGCGATTCTCGCGCGCCAGACACGAGCTCGCCTCGTCGAGCGCACCCTGCCGTGCGAGAGAGAGGGCCAGCCAGTAGTACGGGAAATAACTCGAGCCTCCCTTGCGGGGCACGAGCGTGAGTTCCGTCTTTCGCGAGTCGTCGTTCTTCGCGATCGCCAATTTCAGTGCCAGCGCGGCTTTCGCGAGATCCGGCTTGCCGGACGTCAGCGACTCTCGAGCGAAGACGTAAGCATCCTGCCAAGAATCCCAGGTCTTCTCGGCTTGCTGGCGTTCGGAATCGCTGGTGAAGACCCAGGGCTCCGCGCCATGCGCCACCATTACCGTCAAGGCGAAGACGGCACACACGATCACCCCGCGTCGGTTCATGGGGCGTCCCTCGGGGCCGGCATGGTCGCCTCGATGAGGTCAGTCCAGATCTTGCCGTCGCCCTCGTCGAAGAACACGACGGTCGTCGCGCCGGGTACCGTGAACGACCTCGATCCGACGCTCGTCTCTAGGAGGTAGCTTCCGGGTGCCAACGAGAGGGAACGTCCGTCTTGGTTCACTGGACCGAGAAGCTCGGGAATGTCGACACCGTCGCGACGTGCGGCCGTGATCTCGACCGTCGAGTCCCCCGCAGCGACGAAGACGATCGATTGGCGGGTTTCTGCCGCTGCCGCACCGCCGCGTCCGAGGATCGCGAAGCCAGCCACGACAGCGAGGGTCAGAGCCGCGCCTGCGATCAGCGGCAGCCAGACGGCGCCACGGAAGCCAGCCGACGCCTTTTGTGCTGGCGCGGGAGGAAGGCGCGGCGGCCAGGCGCTTCTTGCCGGCACTGCCTCGCCACCGCGCGCGACGATCGCCGGGATCTCCGCGAGTGCCTGGGCCTCTCCGCGCGCGGCCCGCTCTCGGACGGCCGCGAGAGGATCCCCGATCGTTCCCATCGCTTCGTCACTCCGGTCGAGTCGATCCAGGATCTCGCGGATCGGCAGAACGGACTTCTCCAGCGCATCTTGTCTCGCCCTCGCGGAACGGACGCGCTCGTCTTCACTCTGCTTCTTCGAGTCGAGCGCGGCCAGAGAACTCGTCAACGCAGTCATCTCGCGCGTCAGAATCGTGGCATCGCGTTCGCCGCTGCGAAGCAACTCGCCGAGGCGATCACCGAGGGTCACGAGTGCGTGCTCGCCGGTCGCACGGGCTCTCGCGGCAGCATCCAGACAACGCGTCCTGAGTGCCTCGAGCGCGCGCGCGAGTCCGGCTTCGCACGCTCCTTCGATTTCGGCGAAGTCGCGGGCCGAGGCCCGAGCCGCGGCAGGCGCATCCGATGGTGCCGCGTTCGCGAGCGACTCGAAGCGTCGCTGCCACGTCTCGAGATCGATCCCGACGCTCGCGCGATCCTCAGCCGGTACGGCCGCGAGGCGCGCGACGGCGCCCTTCGCCCTGCTCTGAGCCTCCCGGCGCTGCTCGACGGCCGCGCGCGACTCCTCATCGACCGCGGCGCGATGCGCCGCCCGAGCTCGCTCCAGTCGCTCTCGTGCCCGCGTGAGCGACTCCTCCCCGGACTCGCCCGGCATCGCCGTCGCGAGCGCACTCATGGCCTCCCGTCGCGCAGCGTCGAGCGCGTCGCGCGCGGCGGTAACTGCGGTCGCGTCAGGGCTTCCATCCGAGAGCGCGAACTCCGTCTCGGCGGCCTCGAACTCGCGTTCGAGGGCGTGCCGCGCAGTTTCGATGCGTCTCGCGAGGGCGGCATCGACCGCGTCCGGAAGCCCGGGCGCAGGAGTCGACGTCGAATCGGGACGCTCGCCGCCGGCGAGCTCGACCTCGAGCCGCTTTCGGAGCCGCTGCGCTACCGAGTTGACGGGATCCTCCACGAGCACCGACTCGACACGGGCGATGGCGGCGAGAACGTCTCCACGGCCCAGCATCGTCTCAGCCTCGTCGAGCGCACGCCCGAGGTCGCGGGCACGCTGCTGAGTCGACGCGCCGACGCCGCCATCCAGGCCGGTCGACGCGGCGTCCGCTCGCCGGTTCCAGTAGGGCACGAGCGAAGCGTCGGGCGCCAATCGGCGCAGCTGCGAAAGAACGTCGCGGGCCGCGTCGGTCTTGCCCTCGTCGAGCAGTTCGGCGCCTTTCGCGGCGAGCAGGTCGCTCTCGGAAATCAGAGTCTCGGGCGGATAGAGCACGTCGCCGTCCGCTCCGAGTGTGGCGAGTGCGGCGTCGAGGGCCGCGACCAGTTCCCGGGCGCTCGAGAAGCGAGAATCCCGCTCCTTCTCGAGCGCTCGCTCGACCACCGCCGCAACCGGACCGGGAACGTCGAAGGGAAGGCGCCTGGGCTTCTCGACGCGAATCTTGAGTGCGATGTTGACGAAGCTGTCCCCATGTTTGTCGAAGGGACGCGACCACGAGAGGAGCTCGTAGAGGATGACGCCAAGCGACCACAGATCCGAGCGGTGGTCGACATGCGAGGCGTCGGCACATTGCTCGGGAGACATGTAACGGATCGTGCCCATCATCCCCTGGATCGTCGTCAGCGCTTGTTCGTCGCCCAGGACTTTGGCGAGGCCGAAGTCGGCGACTTTCGGCTCACCTTTCGAGAAGAGCACGTTCGCGGGCTTCAGATCGCGATGGAGAATCGGCGGCTCGTTCTCGTGCGCGGCTACCAGCGCATCTCCGATCTTGCGGACGATGCGGAGAATCTCGCGCAGGGGCATCCGGCGCCGCCGCATGATGATGTCCGTGAGATCCCCGCCCTCGCAGAACTCCATCGCCATGAACGGGTAGTCCGGATCGTAGGCATAAACCCGAACGATGTTGGGATGGTTCAGTCGGACCGCGACGCGAGCCTCCGTGCGGAAACGTTGGGCGAACTCGCGGTCCCCGCGCCGGCCCTCCAGCACCTTGACGGCGACATCGATGTCGAAATTCGGATCGTAAGCGAGATAGACGCTCGCTTGACCACCTCGACCCAGGCGCCGCTTCACCTGATAGCGGTCGATGGTTTCCGGGAGGACCGTTCCCGGGCCGCCGGCATCCCGGCCCCCGCCGCCGTCGGTCAACGCCATCCGTACCCTTCTTCGCACCGGGACCGGCGCGCTGGGACGCGCTCCCGAGATCGGAAAACCCGACGGGCGCTCGCGGCCTCGACGAGGATGTCGGGATCGCGCCACCCGCCTTCGCGCCGAGAGGGTTCTATCGCGCATCGTCGGCCGGAGTCAAGACAACCTGCGTCCGTTATGATCTTCCGGCGCAACGAAGATCCCCGAGGACCCCATGACGGACCCACGGCGCCCCCCCATGAGCGATGGCCTCGAGGAAAGACTCCGTGAAATCGCCGACCTGGTCGCGAGCCACGGCGCCGCGGCCGATCCCGAAGCCAACGAGTTCTTCCTGGCCGCGGACGCGGTCATTCAGGAAGCGCATGGCGAAGCCGAGGCGTGGCGCGAGCGCCTGCGCGCGCTGGCACGAGCGGGAGCGTCGTTGCTCCCCCTCTCCACGATGGAATCGTTGCAGGAACTCCTCGACCGCTTCGGACTTCGCGACCACGCCGAGCGAAATGCGGCGATCGCGCAGGCCCCCCCGCTTCTCGCCACCGCAGAACAAGAGCTCGAGCGAGAGGCGCGTCGAAGCGCAAGCAGCTTGCGCGCGCTGCTCTCGCACGGCGGTGACCTGCTCTCCCCCGAAGTGCGTGGTGGCGCCCTGACAGCCTTGTGGAAAGCCGAATCCGCGCCCAACGGCCAAGAGCGCTGGGAAGCTCTCGGACGCCTCGGCGAACTGGGTCGCGACGGCGCCTCGTGGGCCGAAGCGTGGCGAGAGGCCGTCGCGGAACGCGCCCGGTCCGTCCCTCCCGATGTCCTGGAGCGCATCGGAACCCTGCGGGGCCGCGAGAGCGCATCCGAAATCGCCCGCATGCTGCGCGAGTTGCGGCGGGCGAATCCCGCCCCCGGAGGGGCGACCCGGGCACGCGCCACGGAGGCGCTCGCGCGACTCGAGTCCGCACTGGCCGCCGCACGGAACGGGAGCAACACCCGGCCGACGCTCGGTCCCGCCGCCGACGCTGCCGCGCGCACGCTTTCGGCGCTTCGCCGCGGTGAGACGACGCCGGTGGCGGCGGAGGCGTGGACGAGCGCGCTCGAAAGCCTCGTCACGGAAGCTCTTCCCGAGTCCGCGGTGGAAGAGCGCCTCTCCCGAGCCGCGCTCGAACAGGAGCGCTCATCGCTCTCCGCCGACCCCGATCTCATCGAAGCAGCTCTCCAGCTGGAGTCGACGCTCACGCAACACGCAACGCGCCTTCCCTTGCGCAGGATCATCGAGACTCGCCGTGCCATCGATGGCGCTCTGGCCGGGTCCGGGTCCGCGAGCGCGACGGAACTCCGCGCTGCGGAGCGTGCGCTCGGCGAAGAGGCCAGCGCGCTTGCAGCGCGTCGCAGAGAAGAAGCCTCCGCCGATCGCGATGCGCTACTCGGGAGCCTGGACGCACTCGCGAAGCTCGACGACACGCGGATTCGGCGCACGGTCGCGACGCTGCGTGCGCAGCTTTCATCCGCGCCGCCGGATCAAATCCCGGCGCTTTTCGCCCGCGCCAGCGAGGCCATCCAACCGCTGCTTCCGGTTGTCGCGGCTCGAGCCGCGCGGGTTCTCGCCAGGAGTCGCGCCGCGTCTCTATCGTCCTCGGGATCGGCGTCCCTCCAAGAAGCGATTCGCGCCGGTGATCTCGACGCGACATCCCGCACGCTTGCCGAGCTCGAGGCACAGATCGGCCCCGAGCCTCGCACCTCGCCGCCGTTCTGGAGTTGGCTCGCGGGAGCTGCCCTACCTACCGTCGCTCTCGTTGCGATGTTTCTGGTGCGGGGCGGCGGCGCAGGACCACAGTCCGTCGTTCTCGCCCTGTCCAGCGCGTCCGACGCCGAGGTCCAGCTCTCGCTCGTCAGTTCCAGCGGGACGACCGTTGATGTCCCGATCGCGCCCGGCACCACCGAAGCGAAAGTCGAGCTTCCTCCGGGACGCTACACCGCCCTCGCAAGCGATCGCTTCATGGGCATCACGTTCAGCGTTCCCGGCGTC
>CAZPJJ010000267.1:0-6034 GCA_964586535.1 uncultured Acidobacteriota bacterium
GGTCCCAGGCGCCGGCTCTTCACCGAGACCTGCCGTTACGACCGCCAGCGCTACGAAGTGCGCTCCTTCCTCGACCTCGCGCGCCTTGCTACCGGACGCGAGCCGGCGTGGGATCCGGATCTGCCCTTCTACCCCGTCACCAGCGAGGCGCGGAAGCGCGCGCAGGCCGCGCTCCTTCCGCTGGGTGAGCGTCTGCTGGTCGCCATTCATCCCGGCGCGTCGATTCCCGAACGGCGCTGGCCACCCGCGCGCTACGGCGCCGTCGCGCGCGCTCTCGCCGATCGCGGACTCGGCATCGTGATCCTCGGCGGTACCGTCGACGTCGAGGCAGCGGATGTCATCGCCGCGCACGTGGGAAACCTGCCGCACGTGAATCTCGCGGGGCGTGTCCCGCTCGGCGACGTCGCGGCGATCGTCGAGCGCGTGGCCGTCTATGTGAGCGCGGATACGGGGATCCTCCACGTCGCGTACGGCGTGGGCACCCCGACCGTGCATCTCTTCGGCCCCGGCGTGCTCGAGAAGTGGGGGCCGCCCGGGCAGCGTTTCGCCAGCGTCCGCCACGAGACGCGCTGCTCGCCCTGCACCACGTACGGCTACACGCCGCCCTGCTGCCAGGCGATGGTGTGCATGCTCGGCATCACGCCCGAGCGGGTCACCGAGGCCGTCCTGGCGCAGATCGAGACGATCTCTGGCAGGATTCCCGAAGCCGGAGACGCCCGATGACGGATCCCCGCCCGCGACCGGACGCCACGACTTATGGCCAGGACTACTACCAGCGCGCGTTCGGGCTGGACGAATTACGTCGCTTCAACATGCACTGGTGGTCCGTGCGCCTCTACGCGCTGCTCGCGCGCCGGCTGCTGCGCCGCGCGGGCGGGCGGCGCTTTCTCGACGTCGGTTGCGCGCACGGCTACACGCTCTCGTGGCTCGAAGGCGAGTTCGAGACGTGGGGCGTCGACATCTCGCCTTACGCGATCGAGCGCGCGCGAACGATCGCGCCGCGCTCGCGCGTGTACCAGGCGGACGTGCTCGGCGAGATTCCCGACGAGGTGGACCAGGGCGGCTTCGACGTGATCCTCGCGAAATACGTGCTCGAGCATCTTCCCGACCCAGGGCGCGCGCTGCGGCGGCTTCACGGACTGCTGGCGCCGGGCGGCGCGCTGCTCTACGCCGTCCCCGACACGCGCTCGCCCTCGCGCCGTTTTCGCGGCGAGCAGTGGTACGCGCTGCTCGACGAGACGCACGTCTCGCTCTGGGAGCCCGACGCCTGGCTCGACGCGACGCGCGAGGCGGGTTTCGCGGTCGAGAGCGCGCGCGACGAAGGCGTCTGGGATCTGCCGTGGATCCCCTTCGTGCCGCGGGTGCTGCAGATTCCGCTCTTCGCGCTTCCCACCGTCGCGACGGTCCTGCTGGCGCGACCCTTCCTGCCGATCGGCTGGGGCGAGAACGTCATCGTCGTCGCGCGCCGTCCGGGAGTCACGTCATGAAAGCACTGTCGCTGCCGGGACTCGCGCTCGTCGCGCTCGCGCTCGTCGCGCTCGCGGTCTATGCCGACGCTCACGACAACGAGTTCGTCTGGGACGATCCGATCGTCTTCGAGCGCCAGCTCCCCTATTTCGACAGCGTCGCCAACGTCTTCATGCCCCCGCCCTCGATCCCGCAATTCGGCGGCCACTACTACCGCCCCGTCATCGTCGTCACCTACTTGATCGACGAGGCGCTCGCCGCGCGCCTGTGGCCGGAGGACCAGCGCGAGATCGCGCGCCAATACGTCTATCACTCGTCCTGTCTCGTCTACCACGCGATCGCGACGATGCTGGTCTTCTTGCTGGGTCTCGCGATTCACGACGCGACGGGAGGCACGCGCGATCCTTGGCCTCGCGTGAGCGCGCCCTTCGCGGGCGGGCTGCTCTTCGCGGTCCATCCGATCCACGTCGAGTCCGTCGCGTGGATGGCAGGACGCTCGGACGTCATCTGCGGGATCTTCTTTCTCGCCGCCGTGCTCTGCCTCGTCACGCACGCGCGGCGAGGCGGAGCGTCGTGGGCCGCCGCCGCGGGAGTGCTCGCGCTGCTCGCGATGCTGAGCAAAGAGACCGGTGCGGGGCTGCTGCTGCTCGCGCCCTTCGTGCCGCTCGCCGTCAATCCGGCGGGAGGTCCGGCGGAGGAAGCACCCGAGTTGACCCGCGCCGAACGCCGACGCATCGACCGTGCGCGTGCGCGGCAGCCGCGATCGAACACCGGCCCCTTCGTGCTCGCGCGGTGGGCCGGAGCAGCGTCGATTCTCGTCGCGACCGTCGTCTACTTCGCGCTTCGCTCGGGCGCGCTCGCCAGCATGCAGTCGGCGCCCTTCTCGCGCGTGGTGGCGGCCCCGGGGACTTCCCTCGCCGAGAAGATCGAGACGCTGCTCGAGGCGTTTGCTTTCTACGCGCTCAAGCTTGTCTGGCCGCCGCCGCAGTCGGCGTTCATCGAGGGCACCCCGGACGGCATCCTCTGGGTCGCGCTCGGTCTCGTCGTCGCCGCGAGCGCGGCGGTCGCGGCGTTCATCCTCTGGCGGGGTAAGGCGCCGGCGTGGAGGGGCGAGGCTTTCTTGGCGCTGCTCTTCCATGCGGCGCTCGCGCCCTCGCTCGCGATCGCGATCTTCAGCATCTCCGAGACTCCGCTCGCCGAGCGTTATCTCTACGTTCCTTCCGCGGGTGGATGTCTCCTCCTGGGCCTCTTGCTGGCTCGTCTTGCAGCGCGCCTCGCCACACCGGCGGCCCGCGTCGCGGTTCCGATCGGCGTCGCGGCGCTGCTCGCCGTGCCCGCGTCCTGGGCCACGTTGCAACGCGTCGACGTATGGGCGACGGATCTCGCGTTCTGGACGGACACCGTCGCGAAGGCGCCCGAGGCCGGTCTTCCCCATCTTCACCTCGGGATTCGTCTCGCGAGCATGGAGCGCTTCGACGAAGCGCTCGCCGCCTACGATCGCGCCTACGAGGGCTACGACGACGGCGAAGGAAGATCCAAAGCGCTGAACAACAGCGCGTCGCTCCACGTGCGGCTCGGCAACTACGAGCGCGCGATCGAACTTTGCAAGCGCGCGCTGGAGATCGACCGCGAGTACCCGACTCCGTACTACAACTGGGCACTCGCGTCGCTCGCGCTGGGACAGGGGAAGGACGCCACGACGCAGCGAACGCGCATTCTCGAGGCGGTCACGAATCTCGAGCGCGCAGTGGAGCTCAACCCGCGCTACACGAAGGCGCGCTATCAACTCGGCCGTGTCTTCGTGCTCATCGGCCGCCCCGACCTCGCGCGCGAGCATCTGGTCATCGCGTATCAGTCGGCCCCGACGACGCCCGAAGGCCGCGCGGCGGGTGAGTTGCTAGGCCGGATCGATCAGGGAGTCAACGCGCCCTCGGGAGAGTGAGCGCGCTGCCGTCAGGGAACGAGCGCCGCGCCGCCGATGCGGAAGCGCTCGACGCGCCCCTTGGAAGCCGTCTGAAGCGTTGCCCGCGTCCGCGTCGCCTCGCGCGCGAACGTCGTCGGCGCGCTCCAATAGCTGCGGCCGTCGCGCGTGTGCACCTGGAAAGCAACGCGGACCTCGGTGCCGCGCCACGTGCGAGCGGGTCCCATCACCTCGGTGATGCGCTCGATGGCGTGCGCGGGAATCGTCACCTCGCCCATCGGGACCGGGCGCTCCAGGACGAGCGCACCTGTTTCGGTGTCGAAGCTGGCGGACCAGAAGAGCTGCGCACGGTAGGCACCCATCGCCATCGCCGAGGCAATCGCCAAGCAGGCGACGACGGCGTGAATGCGAGCGAGAGCGCGCTTGCTTCGCAGGCGCAGGCGGATCGACGCGAAGAGCATCAGCATCAGCCCGCCCGCGAGCAGCGCACCGGGCAGCCCGTAGGGACTTCCGCCGATCGAGAACGTGAGCGCCGTCGCGAGCATCGCGCCTCCTGCGTCCCACGGAAGCTACTGGTATATCCCGTCCAGCGCCACGAATTCCCGTCACATACCGGCAGGGTTCTTCGTCGCCGCTGTCCGCATTGCACCACCGGACACGACGGCTTCATCGACTTCGATGCCGATCGGGCAGTGATCGGATCCCGTCACGCCGGCGTCGATGAAGGCGCTGCGCACGAAGCGCATCGCTGCCGGCGAGGCGAGCACGTAGTCGATTCTCCAGCCGACGTTTCGTTCGCGGGCCCCCTGGCGCTGGCTCCACCACGTGTAGCGCCCCGGCGACTTGTCGAAGCGCCGGTAGGCATCGACCCACCCCGCGCGGATCCAGCGCTCGAACTCGGCGCACTCCTCGGGCAGAAAGCCGCTCGTCTTGCGGTTCTCCCGCGGGCGCGCGAGGTCGATCTCCGTATGCGCCGTGTTGAAATCGCCCATCACGATCACGCGCCTCCCGGAGCGGCGCTCGCGCTCGAGACGGTCGAAGAGCGCGTGGTAGAACTCGAGCTTGTAGGGCACGCGTCCGTTGTCGCGCTCCTTGCCGCTACCGTTCGGGAAGTAGACGTTGGCGACGGTGAGCTTGCCGAAGCGCGCGATCTGCAAACGTCCCTCGTCGTCGAAGCGCGGCTCACCGAGCGCGGTCTCGATGCGGTCGGGCGCGAGTCGCGAGTAGAGCGCGACGCCGCTGTACCCCGCGCGCGCCGCGGCGACGACGTGAACGTGCCAGCCGCGCGGTGCGACGACCTCGGGCGGCAGGTCCTCGGGACGCGCGCGCACCTCTTGCAGTCCTGCGATCGCCGCCTCGCTCCGCGCGAGCCAGCGCAGGAAGCCCTTCGTCGCGCAGGCGCGCAGTCCGTTGACGTTCCACGAGACGATTCTCACGAGCGGGACCCTCGCGGCAGGAATTGCTAGCCGCACGCGCACCGGGCGGGCATCATCGCCGTCGTCAACGCGAGGGGCAACTCGCCATCGCGCCGGGAGCAACGCCGATGATCCTCACCGACATCGCTCATGCCACGCTCGACTCTCCGATCGGTCCTCTGCTCATCGCGGCCACACCCGACGGCGTCCGCGAAGTGCGCTTCCTCGAAGGCGCGTCATCGGTGACCGCCGCGGGTCCCCGCGACGGCCTCGCCGCCGAGATGGCCGCGCGCACCGTGCGCGAGCTCAAGGAGTACTTCGCCGGCGATCGCCGCGCTTTCGAGGTGCCCTGCGCCTTCGACGGCACCGAGTTCCAGCGCGCAGTCTGGCAAGCGCTGCGCAAGATCCCCTTCGGCGAGACGCGCGCCTACGCCGACATCGCCGCCGCCCTCGGCAACCCGAAAGCCGTGCGCGCCATCGGAGCCGCCAACGGCGCGAACCGCATCGCGATCATCGTGCCCTGTCATCGCGTCATCGGCGCGGGCGGCTCGCTCGTGGGCTACGCCGCCGGGGTCGAGCGCAAGGCGTGGCTCCTGCATCACGAGCGCTCGTTCTCGGCTCAGCGCTCGCTCCCGCTGACTTGAGGAATGACGGTTCCGGGGTCGAGTCCGCGCTTGGTCGTCAGGTACACGGCGAACGACGCGAGCCAGTGCTCGCCCTCGTAGCTGCCGCTCGTGACGTTGGCCAAGCCGTCGTCGGCGTGCGCCTTCGCCAGCCGTAGCAGCACGCCGCGGCGTGGGTCCTTCTCCGGGAGCGCGCTCGCGACGCCCTCCATCGTCCACGCTCGTACCAGGTTCAGGCCGTCCAAGTGCACGATCTTCCCGTCGGTCTTGTCCGAGACAACCGCGGGCGTCGTCAGCCCGCCGAGCCGCCCCTGCGAGAGTTCGGGGAAGAGCCCCGCGACGTAGCGAGCGAACGTCGTGCGGTCGAGAACGCGGCGCATGAGATCCGCTTGGAGCAAGCAGGGCGAGAAGAAGTCCTCGCCCGAGGGCTCGTAGTCGACCGGGCACTTCGTGTCCTTCAGATAGAAGTCGCGCGCGCGGCGCTCGATGAGCGCACGTAGCTCGGCGTTGCCCGTGACGCGCGCGTAGTCGTGCCCGAGTCCGAGCGCGAACGCGGTATTGGGGTGCACGCCCTCGCGAATCGGGAAGGTGAGCTTCGGCAGATAGTC
>CAZPJJ010000268.1:0-6033 GCA_964586535.1 uncultured Acidobacteriota bacterium
CGGGTCTCGAGGCGCTCGGCCGCGGCTATCCGCCGCGCCGCGAGGTCGAAAAGCAACTCGGCGGACCCGTGCTCTACAGCCCGGTCATCGAGGGCGGGCTCCTGCTCTCGATGCGCGGCGGCGACTTCGAGTTGACGCTGGGCTCCGATCTCGCGATCGGCTACGAGGCCCACGACGCGAAGACGGTCCGGCTCTTCATCACGGAGTCGTTCACCTTCCGCGTCCTCGAGCCCAAGGCGGCGATCCCGCTCCGCTGAGGCCAGGGGTCAGCTCAGCACACCAGGGCCGGGCGGCGGCGGCGGGCGATCGAGCGTCTCGCGGATCGTGCGCGGCAGGTCGGGGTCGGTGAGGGGCTTGCGGAAGGTGTCCGCGGCCCCGCTTTGCAACGCCGATGCCTCTTGGTCGGGCAGCGGGTACGGGCTGACCATCACGACCCGCAGCCCGGGCCAGATGCGTACGATGCGGCGCAGCACCTCGAGCCCGCTCCATCCGGGCAGCACCATGTCGAGCAGCACGGCGTCGACGGCGGGCTTGTGGCGCAGTCGTTCGAGCGCCTGCCGCGGCGTCGTCACGGTTTCGACCAAGTAGCCGTAGCGTTCGAGGATCTCGCGCGCGGCATCGCAACTCGCCGTGTCGTCGTCGACGACGAGCACGTGCTCGCGGCCGCGCCAGAGCGCGCGCGGATCGGTGGGCGCGTCGTCGGCGCTCCGCGGCAGCGCGCTCTCGGGAAGCAGCGGCATCGCGAAGCGCACGATCGTCCCGCGGCCGGGCTCCGAATCGAGTTCGGCGAATCCGCCGTGCGAGCGCGCCGTGCCGTAGACGGCCGTGAGGCCGAGGCCCGTCGCGCGTCCGCCTTTCGTCGAGAAGAAAGGCTCGAAGGCGCGCTGGCGCACGTCCTCGTTCATCCCGGCGCCCGTGTCGCGGACTTCGACGACAGCGTACGTCCCTGCGTGCGAGGCGGGGTGATGTTCGGCGCGCGCGTCGTCGATTTCGACGGTCCGCGTTCGGACGAGGATCTCGCCGGCTTGCTGAGCATCGCGGGCATTCTCGAGGATCTGCCAGAGGGCGTGGCGAACTTGCGAGGCTTCGGCGGAAACAACCATGCGCGCGGGCCCCTCGCTGACGATGCGCAGCGAGAGATCGGCCGGGAGACCGCGCAGGAAGTCCGCGGTCACCTCGCGGACGACGCGCGCGAGATCGAGGGGGTGCCGTGCCGAGGCGTCGCCGCCGGAAGGCGCGAAGGTGCGCACGCGCCGCACGAGCGCGAGCCCGCGCCCGGAGAGCCGCTCGACGGCCTCGAAGCGCGCGGGCGCCGCTTCGCCGGGCTCTTGCCGGCCCTCGCGCGCGTGACGGCGGATCTGGCCGAGGATCTTCTGGAACTCGCCCGCGATAGTCTCGGCGATGTCGGCAAGCGCTTCGATGCGGTCCGAATCGCGGGCGCGCTGCTCGAGCGTGCGTCGCGCCGAGAGGTCGCGCAGGAAGAGCGCCATCTGCACGAGGCCGTCCGCGGGGATGAGCGCCGCCGCGACCTCGACCGGAATCGTTGCGCCGGTGCGGGTGACGCCGAGCACGTCGAGACGTTCGGGCTCGAGGACGCCCTGGGACCGCTGCTTGATCCACGCAAGGAAGCGCTCGCGATCGCCGGGCGCGATCGAGTCGGAGATGTCCTGGCCGGCGATGCTCTCGTCGGGTGGAATCGCCAGCAGGCTGCGAAAGGCGGGGTTGGCGGAGACGATGCGCGACCTCTGCAGAATGACGACGCCGTCGGGACTGGCTTCGACGCAGGCCTCCGCGCGCACGCGCGAGAGGGCGAGGGCTTCCTTCGCGCGGCGCAGGCGAGCGCGTTGATTGAGCAGCGTCCCGCCCAAGAGGGCGACGCTCACGATGAGCAGGACGAGCCCGAGCATGGCCTCGCCGGAGCGGCTCGACATCCACAGCGCGCGAAAGAGCAGCACGAACGCGACGAGCAGGATCGAAGCGGGGATCGCCCAGCGCAGTAGCTTCATCGCGCGCTCTCCGTGCGTTCGCTTGCCGAGATCAGGATTGTCGCTCCGATCAGGTGGTGATCAAGCTTCGCCGCTTTGTCCATCTCGCGCACGAAGCGGGGCCTCGTCAGCGCGACCCGGACGCTCTCTTCGCGGACGCCGCAGGGCGCGAGTGCCGTGCGCCACGCATCCCACCATGGTGGCGCGCCGCCCCGGGGCGCCGCCAGCAGGATTCGCGTCCCTCGGCGCGCGGCGCGCACGAGGGCGCTCGCGACGGCCTGCGGGTCGTCGTCCTCGAACGCGAGCGAGGGCGCGCCCAGGACGAGGAGATCCGCCGGCCCCGCCGCGCGAATCGTCGCGCCAAGTGCCTCGCGCCGCCCTCGACCCTCGAGATCGAAGGCGGTCCAGGTGATCTGCGCCTCGGAAAGCGCCCATCCGGAGCGATCGACGCCGACGATGGGCGGTTTGCCCATCGCCAAGGCGAGCGCGCTGCCGAACGCGCCCGTCCCGCAGGCGAGATCGACGATCCGCGCCGGTCGCGCGCGCTCGTTCAGCCCGATAATCGCGGCTGCGTGATGGGCGCGCAGAAAGTCGAGCTGCGCGAAGTAGGTCGCGAGCGCAGCTCGCTTGCCCGCGCCGAGCGTCGCCTTGCGGGCGCCCTCGCCCGCGACGGACGCAAACTCCGCGACGGCGGCGACCGCCTGCACGCCGCGTCGCACTTCGGTGAAGGTGAGCGGAGGGACGTGGCGCGCGAGAACCGACTCGGCCCAGGCGTCGAACGTCGCGCGTGCGTCCCCCGAGAGGTACGGAACCTGATTCAATCGAGACCCCGAGCCGCAAGGCGCGGCCGGGAGATTCTATCCTGAGCGCCGACTTCCTCCTTTCGCGCATTTGCGTGCCGCGGCTCGCGCGCCCCCTTGCTTTGGGAGACACTCGCCACCCATGAAGGAGCTCATCCGAGAGCTCGTCCGCGACTCCAAGATCGCACCGCACGTCGTCTATCGCGGACTCGCCGAAGGGCGTGCGGCGCGGTTCGCGGAGCCCCGCGACGGCTGGCCGCAAGGCGCCAAGGACGCCGCGGCGGCGCTCGGCGTGCGCAGGCTTTGGTCTCACCAAGCAGAAGCGCTCGACTGCGTCGCGAGCGGCGCCAACGCCCTGCTCGCGACGCCCACGGCATCCGGCAAGACGCTTGCCTACCTCCTGGGTTTTCTCGCGCGCCGCGCCGTCGATCCGGAGGCGCGCGCGGTGTTCGTCTATCCGCTCAAGGCGCTCGCCCGTGATCAGCTCGCGACGATCCGCCGCGCGCTCGAGCCGCTCGGTCTCGACGCCACGGAGGCAGCGGACGTCTACGACGGCGACACGCCCGAGGCGCTGCGCCGGCGCATTCGCCGCAGCCCGCCCGCCGTCATCGTCACCAATCCCGACATGCTCCATCTGGGCATCGTGCCCAGCCACGACACGTGGTCGGCGTTTCTCGGTCGCCTCGCGCTCGTCGTCGTCGACGAGGCGCACGTCTATCGCGGGATCTTCGGCGCGCACGTCCATCACGTGCTGCGCCGCCTGCTGCGCGTCGCGCGGCTCCACGGCGCCGATCCCCGCGTGCTCGCCGGTTCGGCGACGATCGGCGCCCCGGAGGCCTTCATCGAGACGCTCGTCGGCGAGCGCTTCACCGTGATCGCCGACGCCGGGGCCCCGGCATCGCCGCGGCACGTGCTCTTTCTCACGCCCGAATTCGCGAGCCCCTACACGGTCGCGACGCACGTGCTCGGGCGCTCCGTCGCCCAAGCGCACAAGACGATCGTCTTCACCAAAGCGCGGCGCATCACGGAGCTCCTGCAGCAGTGGGTGCGCGAACAGTACCCGCGCCTCGCGCCGCGCATCGCCAGCTACCGGTCGGGCTATCTGCCCGAGGAGCGCCGCGCGATCGAGGCGCGGCTCTTCCGCGGCGATCTCGACGGCGTGATCTCGACGTCCGCGCTCGAGGCCGGCATCGACGTGGGCGGACTCGATGTCTGTGTCCTTGTCGGCTATCCCGGGTCGCTCGCCACGGCCTGGCAGCGCATCGGCCGCACCGGCCGCCAGGACCGCGAGTCGCTCGCCGTCCTCGTCGCCATGCCCGACGCGCTGGACCGCTACGTCGCCGCTCATCCCGAGCACTTCTTCTCGGGGGCTTTCGAGCGCGTCGTCCTCGATCCCCGCAACGATGCCGTCGCCGACGCGCACCTCGTCGCCGCGGGCGCCGAGCGCTCGCTCGACCGCGCCGATCTCGTGCAGCTCCAGGGTCCAGAAGGCCCCGCCCGCGCCGCGCGGCTCGTCGAATCAGGCGCGCTCGTCCTGGCCCACGAGGACGAGCGCTGGTTCTCGCTGCGGCGCAAGCCCCAACGCGACATCCCGCTGCGCTCGACGGGCCAGCCCTACACGCTCCGGCTCTCGGGAACGGGACAGGTGCTCGGCACGCTCGACGCGGGCCGGGCCTGGTTCGAAGGGCATCCGGGCGCCATCTACCTGCACGCGGGGCAGACGTTCCGCGCACTGGCGCTCGATGATTCCGATCACGTCGTGACGCTCGAGCCAGTCACCGCCGATTACTTCACGCAGGTCTACGCCGGCAAAGAGACCGAGATCCTCGAAGAGCTCGCGCGCCGCTCCTTCGGCCCCGGCGAACTCGTGCTCGGCCGCGTTCGCGTCACGACCACGATCGACTCCTACGCCAAGCGCCGGCTCTTCACGCAGGAGGAGATCTCGCGCCATCCCGTCGAGGACGCGCCGCCGCAAGTAATGGAGACCGTCGCGTTCTGGGTCGTGTTTCCGCAAGGCACCCTCGAAACGCTCGTCGCCTCGGATCTCCATCCCGTGGGCTCGCTGCACGCGCTCGAGCACGCGGCGATCGGGCTCTTTCCCCTGCTCGCGATCTGCGATCGCTGGGACCTGGGCGGCATCTCGTACGCCCACCATCCGCAGGTGCAGCGGCCCGCGGTGTTCGTCTACGACGGTTACGCGGGAGGTGTCGGCCTGGCGCGGACGGGCTTCGAGCGCGCCGAGGAACTCTTCGCGCGCACGCTCGACCTCGTGCGCGGATGCTCCTGCGAGATCGGCTGTCCCGCGTGCATCATTTCGCCGAAGTGCGGGGCCGGAAACCACCCGCTCGACAAGGCGGGGGCGATCGCCGTCCTCGAGATTCTCGCGGGCCAACGCGAACTCGCCGCCCCCGACGAACTCGTGCGCGCCGAGGCGCCGCTCGAACGCGCGCTCGCGAGCCACCGCACGCGCGTCCACGCCGGCGTACACGGAGGCGGAGCGGCGGCCAAGGAGCTTGGCGCCGTCGCGATCACCGACGGGGAGCCCGGCGCGCTCGTCACACTCGACACGGCGGCGTGGCCGGTCGATCTCGCGCGGCCGCGCGAGCTGCTCGCCGCGCACGAAGGGCGATGGCTCTTTTTCGACGTCGAGACGCTGCGCTCCGCCGAGGACGTCGGCGGCTGGGATCACATCGACAAGATGGGGCTCGCGCTCGCCGTCGTGCTCGACGCGGCGTCCGGCGAGTTCCGCACCTACCGCCAAGGCGACGCGCTGGCGCTGGCGGATGACCTCGCCGCGGCGGATCGCGTCGTCGGATTCAATCTCGACCGTTTCGACATCACCGTGCTGCGCGGCGAGGCGGGGGCGGCGGCCGTCGCGGGGATCCGCACGCTCGACCTGTTGCGCGTCATCCACGAGAAGATCGGCAGGCGGCTGCGGCTCTCGCATCTCGCGCAGGCCACGCTCGGCGTCGACAAGAGCGCCGACGGCTTGCAGTCGCTGGAGTGGGTCCGCGAAGGCCGCTTCGACCTGATCGAGAAGTACTGCCGCGACGACGTGCTCCTCACCGCGGCGCTCTGGGCTTACGGCCGGCAGCAGGGGTATGTGCTCTTCCGCAATCGCGACGGCATCCTGGGACGCATCCCGGTCAAGTGGTAGCGCCGTCGCCTCCGGGCTATCGTGAGCGCTTCTCGCGCCGAGGATCTCCATGAAGTGCCCGATCGTTCCCGTTCGCGCCGCCGCGCTCGTC
>CAZPJJ010000269.1:0-5717 GCA_964586535.1 uncultured Acidobacteriota bacterium
CCGCGTCCGGATTCCGTGTGGGGGTGGTGGGATTCCCCGCGTCCGGATTCCGTGTAGGGGCGCCATTCATGGCGCCCCTACGAAGAGCGCTCTCGGTGCCACGAAGGGTGCCCGGCGAAGCGGATCGTGCATCGCGGACGCGCCGCGCGCCGTGGAATCGTCGGGGGCGCGTTTCGTCGCGCCGCATTCCGAGTGAGGGCGCGATTCAAGGTACCGGTGGTAGGGGCGCCATTCATGGCGCCCGGATCGCCGCCGGAGGCGGCGACAGTGCATTCATTGCGCAAGACGCGAAGAACACGCCGCCGAAGAAAGGTCGCCGCCTGCGGCGGCGACAGCGCCTTCATTAACGCGGCGATGCCACACTCTCGAGTACTTCGAAGGGCCCCGCCGCCGTGATCGCGTCGACGTCCGCGCGGGTACGTGCGAAGAGCGAGCCCGCGAAGCCCAGCGCGTTGATCGAAATGCCCTTCCACGATTCCCGAGCGCGCGGCACGAGCAGCGCGGCCTCGCGCGTCAGCAGAAAGTTGTAGGCGCCGGGGCGCTCGGGGTCGCGTCCCATCTCGAGCAGCAGGCGCACGTAGAGCGCGCGCAGCGCGGGTGCGGCTTCCTCGATCGGCGAGGCGGCGAGGCTCTCGACGTTCGCGGCCGCGTGCGGGAAGCGAAAGCCCGGGATGCGCGCGACGCGTCCCGCCGTGGGGGCGCTCTCGCTGAGAAGCGGCTCGAGCGGGAAGCGCGCGGGCGGCTCGCCGAGCGGGCCCGGGACGAGCTGCAGGTGACGGTGCGGCTGGCTTGCTCCCGCGAGCGCGCCGCCGTTGTAGAAGCCCAGCCCGTCGATCTCGCGGAGGCCCGTCCAGAGCGCGGCGAGGTCTGCGATCGTCAGCGGAAGATCCTGGCTCTCGTAGGTGCGCGTCACGAAGAGCAGATGGTCGGCGACGACGTTGAACTTGTTGAGCAGGCAGACGTGCGTGTCCGAGACCTCGGCGACGAAGAGCCGCTCGTCGTAGGGGAGGAACGGATTGTGGCCCTGCGCGCGCGCCTCAATCGTCGCCTGCTCTTTGCGCGGCCGGTCGCGCAAGACCCGCAGCGCGAAAAGCGCGCCGTCGTCTTCGAGGAATTCGAGGTGCGTCGGGATCGTCACGAGCGCGCCCTGTTCCTGCGCGGACTGCGACACGCGTGCGGCCCGCTCGAAGAGCGTGCCTTCGTCGAGGAGGATCGTCAGACCGCGGCTGCTGCGAGGTGGCATCGAGCAGGATGCTAGCACCGGGCGCGCGGGGCGGCAGAGAACGGGGAGGCAGACGCCGGCGCGGCGCGGGACGAATCGCGCGAAGGGGGGAGCAGATCCGGCATCTCCGGCCTGGACTTGTTGAAGGGCCCGGGGCGAGCGTGCGAGCGCGGTACTTTGCACCGCACTCAGGGCTTGGCAGGCACCAGCTCCGCGGGTGGAACTCTCATCGGAACGGCGACGAGTTGCAGCCGAAGGGGACGGATCTTTCCGTATGGGTAAACCGTTCGAGCCTTGCCGTACTCGTACGCGCTCGGGTCGAGCCCCAGGCCGGCGTGATAAACGATCCCACGCTCGAAGTCGACGGCGTTCCACAGCCCATGAGCAAGATAGGCGGGAGACAACACGGTCTCCCTGCGGCGACCGCTGGGCATGTGAATCACGGATCCGGTGACGAAGTCGTTCTGAGCGTCACCGAAGCGTCGATCTGGACGGAAGACCCAAGGTCCCGCTTCGCTCGCGATGTGAGCCAGAACGATCGATCGCCGGAAGAGCTTCTGTCGGTCGATGGTGGCCTCTACCCGAAGCCGATCCCGCATTTTGAGCAAGACGACGCTCACCGACATCGCAGCGCTCGCGAATTGGCGCATAGCCGCCATCTGCGCGTTGTGCCTGGCGAAAGAAGCCTTCATGCTCGCGATGTTCTGCGAAAAGTAATCACCGCGGCTGTACGCGCGCGACGCCTCACTCGCGAAGTTGGTCGACAGGGCTTGATAGCGCTCGAGTTCGCCCATCTGGTAGGGGAGCAGGGATTTCGTCTCGCTTCCGCCGCGAACGATACTCTTCGCCTCGTCCTCCAGCTGAGGGATCGAGGCATCGAGACCGTTGAGATGCGCGAACTCTCCGAGAGGATCGATGCCGTGTCGATAGATCTGACGTCCGCTCTTGGCGTCGAATCCCGCCACGACGAGTTCGCCGACGAATACCACGACATCGCCGAAGCGCAGCAGGTGAACGGGGAAAGCGCGGCCCGTTGCCGAGACTTCGCGCTCATAAACAGCTCGTCCGGAAGCCGAATCCAGCGCGACGAGCGCCTTGGGCGTCGCGACGTGCACGATGCCATCGTGCTCGATCAAGTTGCTCACCGTCGCATCCGGACGCGAGGCGAGCCATCGCCGAACACCCGTCGTGCGATCCAGCGCGATGACCGCATGCCCGTCGTCCAAGGTCCGCGCCCGCACGAAGATCGATGCTTCCGTGGCGAAGACGCTCGTCGGGAAGAGATCCTCGGGCAGTGGCGACTCCCAGATGGGCTTACCTTCCGCTAGGGTCAGTGCCACAAGTCGCCGTGCGGGATCAAGAAGGTACAGGCATCCGCCGTGCGCGACGGGGTGAGCCGGCCAAGATCCAACACTCGCATCCACGGCGAGTTGTTCGGGCTTTCCGGTTCCAAGAGAATGGCGTGTCAATTTGCCGAAGAAAGTCCAGACGGACCCTCCAACCACGAGAGGCGGCGATCCAAGCGCATCCTTGACCATCGCAGTCCGCGCCGACCAGAGCGTTGCGCCGCTCGCCGCTTCCATGAGAGTGAGATCGCAGTTCTCGGCGGCGCTCGCGGCGACCAGAATGGCTCCTGCGTCGGTGATCAGCTGAGTCCAGCGCCGAGTGCCGGAGAAGTCGCGTTCCCAGACGCGCGCGCCGGAGTCCTTGCCGACGGCGAGGACGCGCGTGGACCCGGCATCCTCGATCTGAAAGATCAGTCGATCCGAAACGACCCCCAGCATCTCGAAGTCGGCGTTGCCAGGGCGTTGGTAGCGCCACCTCACCGCGCCGGTCTCGGTGTCGACGAGGAGGAGATCCGCGTTCGGAAGTCCGCGGGAGTCGGCCTTGGTCGCGACCAAGAGCGAACTCTCGCCGAGGAGAGTCATCTCTTCGACGTGCACGTCGCCGAGGTCGAGTCGCCAGAGGGCTTTCGCTTCTTTGGTGGCGCGCCGGGAAATCACCTCCACGGGGGTTCCCGGGGGGAACTGTCGTTCCGAGGCACGACAGGGGACGCCAAGGACAGATGCGATGACCGGGATCGCGACGAGGAGTCGCGCGGAGAGGCGAGAGGCGCGCGTCATCGGATGGACCGGGCGACTTGCAGCGTGTCCTTCTCCAACGCCGCCTCGTGAGGGCGACCTCCTATCGAGATGAGGTTGACCCAACACTCTTCCGACTTGAGCGAGGCGGTGACGGCACAGACCGGAACTTCCATGCCATTCGCGGTTCCAACTCCCTCATAGATGACGACGGAGATCGTGTCCCGGCGCGATTCTCCTTCCTGCTCGTACACCCTCACCGGCTGGGCGCCGGGAATGGCGGCTTCGACGGTGATCTTTCCTGCTTTCACGAGCTTGGCGGCGTTGAGTCCCATCTTGCTCTCGCACGTCACGATCAGACTCGCGTCGCCGAGGTGGTGCGCACCGAAGAACCCGACGACGACCTTCTCGAAGTTCGCCGCTCGGGGCCGCTCATACCATCCCGACGGCAGGTCCATGCTCACGCGTTCGCCGACGAAGTGGAGTTCGGAGGGGATGGGGGGCGAGAGTGGAGGAGATGCTGGCGTCTCCGAGGCGACGATCTCGGCGCGGCTCGTGGGGGCCTCGATCTCGTCGATTTCACGGACCGTTTCCAGCACGCGGTCGAGTACCGTTGCCAGCGGCGCGATACTCGACGGAGCCGCCAGCACGACGAGGGAGAAACCTCCCTCCTCGAGCAGAATGGCACCGATACGGGTGTGGAGTTCGATGCTCTGACGTCCCGATGAGAACGTGCCCGTGTAGGTTCCTCGAGAGGCCTGGTGTCCGCCGATCATCAGGCTCTCGGTGTCACCGCGCGGCGAGAAGGCGGTCAACCCCGCCGATTGCATCGTCGTACTCGCGAAGGCGATCACTTCATCGATGGTTCGAGCATCAGGGACGAAGTACGCGAGGAACGACTGAGTACCCTGAGTGAAGACGAACACGTTCGGGTCGGTCTGGGGGGCCAGCACCCAATCCTCAGGGATGTCCATGCGGAAGCGGCCGTCGAGATCCTCGTAGCCCGTGGCGGCCGGGGTGAAGGGACCGGCCAGTGCCAACACGATGACCAGGAACAGGCAGGGGGCGATTCGGTTCGAACGAGAGGCAGCGCTGCGAAGCATCGTCACACCCTCCTCTTGCAGGAAGCGTCGATGGAGAGACGTTCCCGGGAGGCGTTTGACTCAGGAGAACGGCTGCGACCCCGCAAGGAGGTCGGGACGGCACGAAGGTCAGAGCGTCTCGCCCCTGCCGAACGCCTCGATCGCGCGCTCGAGGCGCGCGCGGCGCGTTTCGGGACGCTTCGCGCTCGCGATCCAATGGACGACCTTGCGACGGTAGCTCGGGCTGCGGGCCTCGAAGAACGCCCAGGCTGTGCGATGCGCGCGAAAGGCCTTCTCGAGCGCGGGCTCGAGCACCGGGTCTTCTCCCTGCTCGAAGGAGTAAGTGCGTGTTCGATCCTCGCGGCAGCCCGCGAAGGCGGCGAGTCCCGCGGGAGTCATCTGGCCCAGGGCGATGAGTGCCTCGACGCGCGCGATGTTGACCGCGCTCCAGCGCGACTTCGCCCGGCGCGGCGTGAAGCGGATCGCGTAGCTCTCGTCGTCGAGGCTGCGCCGCACCCCGTCGATCCAGCCGAAGCAGAGCGCCTGATCGACGGACTCGGGCCACGTGATGCTCGGCTTGCCCGTGCCCTTCTTGCGGAAGCCGACGAGCAACTCGCGCTCCGACGCGTGATGACGCTCGAGCCAAGCCCGGAAGTCGGCGGCGGTGCGAAAGAAAGTCGGCTTCATCGGTGCGTCGTGCTCCGTGCGGGGTGCAGGCGTGATCGTTGGCGGGGAGGTTAGCAAGAAAGGGACCCGTGCGCGGGCGCGACGACGCTCGCGGCCTGCACGGGGCCCGGTCGAAATTGCGTCACCGCCACCGCCAGGCGCATCGCCCCGAGCGCCCGCGCGGTGGTCCCTTGTCAGCGCAGCATGACGAGGACGCGAATGGTGCCCGCTCCCGTCGCGAGGGGCTCGAGCGCTTTGCCGACGATCGTGCCGGGGTGGGCGTCGTGGGCGCGCATCGCATGGCCGGGCGTCGGCGAGGAGGTGAGCAGGTCGCCGACGGCGATGGCGCCGTAACCGGCGTCGACGTTGGCGACGACGATGCCGGAGAGGGCGATCGCCGCCGTCGTTCCGCCGTCGTCCTCTCGGGCGCCGCCGAGGAGCACGCCGGGGCGGCTGGCGACGATCCCGACAATCGCGGAATCGCTCGCTTGCGAGGCGGCGCGCAGGCGCGAGGGGTCCGCGCGATCGACGACGACGAGATCGCCGACGGTGACGTCTTCGGAGACGGAGAGCGCAGTGGCGAGTTCGGGGTCCTCGGTGCGGAGGGTGCGGGCGCGCGCCGCGTCGTGCTCGTCCGCGTCGCCGCGATCGGCGGCGGGCTGTTCA
>CAZPJJ010000269.1:5727-6008 GCA_964586535.1 uncultured Acidobacteriota bacterium
CCGCCGCGCCGCGGGTGCCGGCCGCTTCGTCCCGCGGCTCGGCGAGGAGCCCCTCATCCGAAGGGCTGGTCCGCGGCGCGGTCGCGAGGACGCCCTCGGGGGCGCCCGAGGAATCGACCCCGTCGTGGACGCCGATTGCCGCGCGCAGGGCGTCGGCCGCGCCGATGCCCCCGCGCACTTTGGTAGTGTCACGGCCGAGCGACGCGTCCATCGCGCGGAATCTCGCGGCGGCCTCGTAGCGGCGCCGCTCGGGGGTGCGGGCGAATCGCGCTTCGACCGCG
>CAZPJJ010000270.1:0-5972 GCA_964586535.1 uncultured Acidobacteriota bacterium
CGGACTGCTCGCCTACGGCCGCGTCATCGACGCACTCGCCCTCGGCGAGGAGCACGCCTACGGCGCAGGGGTCGACGTGACGCGCGCGCGCGCAGTCGTCCTGGTGCTGGTGGCGGTGACGGCCGGGGGCGCCGTCGGCGTCGTCGGCCCGATCGGCTTCGTCGGGCTCATGGTGCCCCACGCCGTGCGCACCTTCGTCGGATCCGCGACGCGGCGGCTCCTGCCCGCAAGCGCGCTCGCGGGTGCGGGATTTCTCGTGGGCTGTGACGCGCTCTCGCGCGTTCTCTCACGCAGCGTCGACGTGCCCATCGGCGTCATCACCGCGCTCTGCGGAGTCCCCTTCTTCTTGCTCCTGCTCCATCGCCGCCGCTCGCGGTGAGCATCGGTCGACTTGTCGCACGGCAAGGGAGCCGCCCCGCCTCCCGCCTAGAATCCGCCTCGCATCCGATCCGGAGGGAGTCCCCATGGCGACGCTTCGCTGCCCCGTTTTCGCGATTCTCGTGCTTGCCCTCGCTTCTCTCGCCGCCACGTTCCCGGCGATCGCGGAGGATCCGCCCGCTCCCGCCACCGTCGTCGAGGCCATTCGGCAGGGCAAGCCGCTCGTCTCCTTTAACTACCGCTTCGAGAGCGTCGACGAGGACGCCTTCGCCAAAGACGCGCGCGCCTCGACGCTGCGCTCGGCGATCGGCTGGCAGACCGCGTCGTACCGTGGCTTCTCGGCGCTCGTCGAATTCACGAACGTCGTCGATCTCGGATTCGGCGACGAGCACAACAACGGCGGCTTCGGCGATGCCTCGAACGGCGTTACCGATCGCCCGGCGATCGTCGATCCCGAATCGACCGAAGTGCAACAGGCCTACGTGCGGTACGCCACGCGCGGCGGCGTCGCCCTCTCGCTGGGACGCCAGGAACTGCCGCTCGGCAACCATCGCTTCGTCGGCAACGTCGGCTGGCGCCAACACCATCAGGCCTTCGACGCCTTCCAGGTCGCTGCACCGCTCGGCAAGAAGGTGAACGCGCGCTACTTCTTCATGCGCAACGCGAACCAGGTCAACCTGCGCAACCTCGGGCTCGACGGCCACGTCGCCGAGGTCGTCTGGAAGGTCAACGACCGCCACTCGCTGACCGGCTACGGCCTCGTCTTCGATTTCGAGGACACGCCCCTCTTCTCGACCACGACGATCGGCGCGCGTTTCGTCGGCAGGACCCCGCTTCGCGAGAACCTGGCCGTCACCTACGACCTCGAGCTCGCCACCCAGCAGGACGCCGGCGACAACCCCGCGAACGTGGACGCGCTCTACCACCGCGTCACGGCCGGCCTGGCGGCGAAGTACTTCGAGGTGGGAGCGATGTGGGAGGTGCTCGGCGCGGGCGACGGCGACGGGCGCATCACCATGCCGCTCTCGACGCTGCACGCCTGGAACGGCTGGGCCGACAAGTTCCTCGTGACCCCCGCGGACGGGCTCGTCGACATGGCCGTGAGCATCGCTGGCAAGTTCCAGCGCTTCCGGGCCGAGGCGATCTACCACGAGTTCAGCGCGGACCTCGGCGACGCCGAGTGGGGGACCGAGTTCGACGTCATCGCCACCTACGAGCTGCCCTGGAAGCAGAGCATTTCGCTCAAGGCGGCGTTCTACGACGCCGACGATCTCGCCACCGGCACCACCAAGTTCTGGGCTTACTCCACCTGGAAGTACTAGCGACCGCCGGAACACGCCTCCCAGGTTTGCGACGCACGGGAGGCCGGGCCAGACTCCCACCGTTCCGGGTGCGGCTCGCTCTTGGGCCCCCCGCCGGGAGCATCGCGGCCCAGGCCATGTCCGCCGCGCGGGCTCCCTACCCAGGAGGATTTCCGTGAGCCATCACGACGACCCGATGCAACGCGACCTCTCCGACCTTCGCGTCGATACCAAGAACCTCTATCGCGAGGAGGTTTTCACCGATCTTCAAGTGGCCACGATCCGCCGACTCACCCCGGTGCGTCCGGACGGCACCGAAGACGCATCCCGCGCGACGCTCTTCTCGGGCATGACCCAGATCGTCACGCCGCAGGGCCCGTTGCCGCTTCAGGTCGCCATCGAGGCCGCCACGCTCGACGAAGCCTTCCAGCGCTTCCCCGAGGCGGTGCAGCGCGGCGTCGATGAAATGATGCGCGAACTGCGCGAGATGCAGCGCCGCGAGGCGTCGCGCATCGTGGTGCCGGGCGCGGACGCCGGCCCGAAACTCTTCGGGGTCTGACACTTCCAGCCCCCCGCGCCCCCCCAGATGGCGCCAGCCAGGGCCGGATCGCTACCGTTCGGAAAAATCGACCCGCGAGACGGGCGCCCGAACCGCGATCGGATGCCATCCTTCCCTGTGACGGCGCCAAACCCCGGGGTACCCGGCGCCGCGAGGAAGTCAGCGACCATGAAGGCTACCAAACTCCTCCTGGCTGCGGCCGCGAGTCTCGGACTCGTCGTGGCGACCCCTGCTGTGCTGGCCGGTTCCGACTCCAATCCGCTCCCGACCGAGTGTCAGCAATTCGTGCGCGACATGGTCGACGAGATCCGCGTCGTCGGCTGGATCGGCATCGAGATGGAGCGCCATGAAGACGGCACGCTGACGATCTTGCGCATCCAGCCGGAGAGCCCCGCCAAAGCCGCCGGCCTCAAGCCCGGCGACCTGCTCGTCTCCCGAAACGGCGTCGCCTACAGCAAGGAGAATTCCGAGCAGCTCTGGATGGAGCACCGCCGCAGCCGTCCCGGGGACATCGTCACGCTGGGCGTGATTCGCACCGGCCGCCGCCTCGACATCGACGTGACGCTGGGGAGCATCCCCCACCAAGCGCTCGCGACGATGATCGGCTACGAAATGATGGGCATGGCCGGAGTCGAGAAAGAGATGGAAGAGCGCGCGGTGCCCAAGCCGCCGCAGCCGCCGAAGCCGCCGCAGCTTCCCCACGACGACGTCGCCAAGGATCGCTGATCGCGGAGTTCTCTCCTGGATTCGTCCGTGCTGCCCGGCGTATGCCCGAGATGTTTCTCGCGGCGCGCACGTCTTGCACTTCATGCGATGATCGCGTGCCTGAGGCCGTTCGGGCCGGGCACGGAGCGTCACCATGAGCCGTATCGACGGGAGCACCATCCTCGTCACAGGCGCTGCGTCCGGACTCGGACGCGGCATGTCCATTCTGATGGCCGAGCGCGGCGGGCGGCTCGTTCTCTGGGACATCGATGGCGCGGGCCTCGAGAGGACCGCCGCGGCGATTCGCGAACGCGGCGGCAAAGAGCCTTCGCGTCACGTCGTGAACCTGACCGCTCGCGAGCAGATCTACGCGGCCGCGCAGAAAGTGCGGGACGAAGTCGGCCCGGTCGACATCGTCGTCAACAACGCAGGCGTCGTCTCGGGACGGCCCTTCCTCGAGTGTTCCGACGAGCAGATCGAGCGCACGATGGCCGTCAACACGATGGCTCTCTTCTGGACTGCCAAGGCCTTCTTGCCCTCGATGATCGAGCGCAACCGCGGCCACATCGTGACGATCGCGTCGTCCGCGGGGCTCGTGGGCGTGGCTCGTCTCGCCGACTACTGCGCCAGCAAGTGGGCGGCGGTGGGCTTCGACGAATCGCTGCGCGTCGAGTTCAAGAAGTACCGGCCCGCGCTCAAGACGACCGTCGTCTGCCCCTTCTTCATCAACACGGGCATGTTCGACGGCGTCAAGACGCGCATTCCGTTCCTGCTGCCGATCCTCGAAGAGGCCTATGTGGTGAAGCGGATCGTGCGCGCGATCGAGCGCGACACACCGCGTCTCGTGTTGCCGTGGTTCGTGAGGCTGACGCCGCTCTTGAAGTTCTTCCCGCCCGCGATCTACGACCCGATCGCCAACATCCTCGGCATCAACGCCTCGATGGACGAATTCAAAGGCCGCTCGCGATAGCGAAGCCGATGCGCTCGAGGATTGGCCGCAGGTCCGCGCCGACCTCGGGCGGAAGCTCGTCGACGGCGCGAAGCGCGAGTTTCTCGGCCGGCGGGATCCACGCCGCGAAGTGCACGCGACCGAGAATGCGCGCCTGGAAGGCGTAGGTGCCGATGGCTTTGAGATCGCGCTGCAGAGCGACCCAGGCGAGCCTTTCGGGTAGCACGACCGCGTCGGGTCCGCGCTCTTCGCGCCAGCCTTCGATGGCCGCGCGTTCGAGCGCGAACTCCGGGACGACGTAGGGATCGCGCACGAGCGAGGCGAGATCGTAGAGCGGCGGCGCGAGGAGCGCGTCCTGGAAGTCGACGGCGCCGAGCGAGCCGTCCGGCAGGACGAGCAGATTGCGCGCGTGAAAGTCGCGATGCGCGAGTTCCAGTTCTTCGCGCGCGGCCTCGTCCGCGATCCAGTCCATTGCCGCGCCCACTTCGGCGAGGAACTGGCAATCGAAGTGGCCGCGGCGCCCGGCGACGTCCTGCGTCACGAAGAGCGCGAGTTCGGTGCGCAGCCGCTCGCGATCGAGGCGTGGTAGGAAGAGCGCGTCTTGCACGTCGCTCTTGCGCTCGACGCTGGCGCCGATGCGGGCTGCCATGCGTCCGGCTTCGCGGTACGCCTGCTGGCGCTGGGCGGGCGTCATGTGGGGGAGTGCGTCGGCGAGCAGCGTGTCGCCGAGATCCTCGAGGAGCAGCGCGCCGATCTCGGCGTCCTCGTCGTGGACGGAGGCGACCCGCACGCCGCAGTGAACGAGCCGGTCCGCGGCCGCGCGCATCCTGCGTCGTGCCGCCGAGCCGCCCGCGTCGTCGACGACGGCGACGTAGGTCTTGCCGTCGGGCCGCGTGATGCGCGCGAAGAAGCGCGTGGACGCATCCGCCGCGAGACGCACGGCCGAACCGCCGGGCGCGAAGCGCGTCGCGAGCGCCGCCAAGAGCGTCGACTCGTCTCGATGGGAGGCCGTCACCGCGTCACCTCTCGAGCGTGGAAGGGCACGAGTCTGAGGCCATCCGCTCCGGCGACCAAGGTCCCCTCGCGAAAGGACGCGTTCGCGGGCACGGCGACGCCCTCGGCGACGACGACGCGCTCGAGGTGCGCGCCGGGTGCGATACGCGCTCCTTCCAGGACGACGCTGTTGGCGAGACGCGCCCCCGCGTGAACGACCGCATCGCGTTCGACGATGCAGGCGCCATGGAGCGATGCCGCCCCAGAGACGCGGGCACCAGGGCCGGCGTAGGCGGAGCCCGTCGCGAAGGAGTCGAGAGCGGCGGCTCCACCTGGGAGGTCGATCGTCGCTTTGTCGCGATGCGCGGCGACGAGCGCGGTGAGCGTCGCGCGGTAGGACGCGGGCGACGTGAACTCGAGCCAAGAGCCCTCGTAGGGGACGGCATGGAGCGTCGCGCCGCGGGCGAGGGCGGGGAAGAGCAGGTCCTCGAAGAGCGACGACGGACCGCCGGTCTCGAGGCCGTCGAGTAGCGAGGACCGCAGCACCGACACGCCCAGGAAGGTCACGGGCTCGCCGGGCCCTTCGCCAACGCCCGTGACGAGGCCGTCCCGCAGACGCAGCGGCCGGTAACCCTGGGCGGCGCCGGGCCGGACGAGCACCGCACCCACGGCGCGCGAATCGCCGTCGAGCGCAGCGGCGAGCGTGTCGAGGGGCGCGGCGGCGAGCGTGTCCGAGTTGTGCAGCACGAACGTCTCGTGCTCGCGAAGGCGCGCGGCGGGCGCGACGAGAGCTCCGGCCGTGCCCATGAGCACGTCCTCGTGGAAGAGCTCGAGCGAGCGCAGGTTCGGGACCGACCGCGCCTCGTTCTCGATCGACTCCGGTCGATGGTGCGCGTTGATCGAGAAATCTCGGACGCCCGCGCTCGCCAGATGCGCGACGACGCGCGCGAGCAGCGAACGGCCGAGCACCGGCAGCGCGGGCTTGGCGCGCGACGCCGAGAGGGGCTGCATGCGCTCCCCGCGGCCCGCCGCGAGGATCATGGCGGCGGCAACGGCGCTCATCGGCGGGGGCCGTCCGGGAAGACCG
>CAZPJJ010000271.1:0-5963 GCA_964586535.1 uncultured Acidobacteriota bacterium
CAGTACGAGGGTTGCGAGATCGTGCGCGCCTGGAACCCCCGTCAGAACGACGAGCCGTTCGACTACGAGCTCTTCGCGGACTGCTCGGGCGCTCGTAGCCTCTCGCTCCTCCTCGACCAGGGTTCGCGCCTCGGCGAGTGCGGCGATGCGATGTTTGCCGCCGAGAGGCAGGCTCTCATGGGCATGTTCGCCGACCTCGACACGACCTCGTGGCGCGGTGGCTCGGCCTACCTGCTTCCGATCAACGCCGCCAACACCAACGTGACCCTCACCTCGGAAGCTGGCGTGACCGAGAACCTCCCGATCTTCGGGAACTTCAACGGCTTCATCACGGAGCAGCTCCAGCTCGTCGTCCCGATGACCCCGAACGCCCGCCACCAGCTCAACGCGCTGCGTGGTTGGGTTGCCGAGAACGGCAACAAGGCGACCGTCGACATCAATTACGGCAACGTTTCGTCGTCCGTCGCTCTCACCTTCCGCGGTGAGGGTCTCGGTTACAACGCGGGCCGTTTCTGATCTCTCGGTCGTAAAGTCCTGCCCCGATTCCAGCGAAGGGGGCGGCCTCACGGTCGCCCCCTTTTTCTTTGCCTTCTCGGCCCTCTCACCCGGCGTGAGCCTGGGTCGTTGACTCCCGGGACGCTCGGGAGGACGATGCCGGCAAGGGTTTCGCGAGTGCGCCCCGGTTCGACCGAGGAGAAGCCTCATGGAACCGACACCTTCCTCGGGTCCGCTTTCCCCCCGAGACTCTCCGCGGGGCCGTTCGGGCGCGGTCCCTCGGGCGGCGAAAGGGACGGTCCTTCTCGACGACCTCCCCATCGGGACGCTCGTCATCGGAGCCGATCAACGCATCGCGGAGATCAACGCGGTCGCCTGCCACGTGCTCGGAGTGCGCGCCGACGAGACTCTCGGACGCAAGTTGGGAGACGAGCTCTTCTCCTGCTACGCCGGGGACGGATCGCGGGTCAGTGCCGAGCTCTATCCGCCTGCCCGCGCACTCCGTTCGGGAGTACCCGTCCTCGGGGCTCTCTGCGGCATCCGCACACCCGCATCGTCGCGCATCAGGTGGCTCTCCACGAACGCCGTGCCGCGCCGCGGGGACGACGGCGGCGGCGTTGTCAGCGTCGTCGTTTCGTTCCTCGACGTCACGGAGTGGCGTGAAGCCGAGCTGAGCCGCGACGCGCTGGCGCACCGCATGGAGGAGATGCAGCGCTACGAGAGCCTGAGCCGTCTCGCCGGAGGGGTGGCGCACGACTTCAACAATCTCTTGCAGCCGATCCTCGGTTGGGCTTCGGTGCTCCTCGCCGAGACGCCGGCCGGAGGACGCGGCCACAGGGAGTTGCTCGAGATCGAGCGCGCGGCGCATCGCGCGGCCTCGCTGACGGCGCAGATGCTTGCCTTCGCGGGCCGCCAGCGCCTCACGCGCCAGCCCTTCGATCTTGGCGAGATCATCCGCGAAGTCACGACCGGGGTGGCGGATGCGGAGCGTGGGCCGCGCATCGAGATCCGCATTCCTCGCGACCTGCCGCCGATCGGAGGGGACCGCGGCGTCGTGCGCGCCGCGCTCGCGTCGGTCTTGGTCAACGCTTGCGAAGCTGCCGTCGAGCGCGCGGGGGCTGTGACGATCTCGGTCGAGCGGCGCACGTGCGGCGCGGATGCGTTCGAGGGAATCTCTTTTCCCGACGACGTCTCGCCCGGCGAGTTCGCCGTCATTTCGGTCACCGATACCGGGCCGGGCATGACCGAGGACGAGAGACGCCGGGCGTGCGAGCCCTTCTTCTCGACGAAGCCGCAGGGACGCGGCCTCGGGCTCGCGTTCGTGCTCGGCGCGGTACGCGCCCATCACGGCGCTCTCCGCGTGAAAAGCGCGCTCGGTGCGGGAACCACGGTGACGATCTACCTACCGCTGGCCGGCGAGGGGCTTCCCGACGCGGTGGCTCCTCGCGGACGACCGATCTCGCAGACGTCGCGGGCGGTGCTCGTCGTCGACGACGAGGCCGCCGTGCGGTACTTCGCGGCGCACGTGCTCGATCGCGCGGGCTACACCGTCGAGACGGCCTCGGATGGTCTCGAAGCGCTGGCGCTTCTCCACCGGCGCGGAGGGTGTTTCGGCGTCGCCGTCATCGATCTGACGATGCCCACACTCGACGGCCGCGCGCTTGCGCGTGCGATTCACGCCGCGTATCCGGCGATTCGCCTCGTGCTCTCGAGCGGATTCCGGCACGACGAGGTCGAGTGCGACGACGCCGACGGGTTCGAGCGCTTCCTCTCCAAGCCTTACCGGCCGGAGGAGATCATCGAAACGGTGCGGGACCTGCTTCCTGCCGCGTGATCGTCGCGGACTCGCGAGCGCGAGCGACGGCGGCGCGCGGATCGACGAGTCCGTAACCCGAGGCTTCGTCGACGCCGGGAGCGTCGATGTCGCGAGCCGTCTCGCGCACGATGGCTTCGACGTCCCAAACCGCGAGTTGTGGTGCGACCTGCAGGATGAGCGCCGCCGTTCCCCCGACGAATCCGACGGCCATCGACGTTCCCGAGGCGAGCGTGAGCGAACCACCCCTGCCGGCCGTGGGGACGGGCACCATCCACCCGGGAGCCGCGACATCGGGAACGGGCCGCTGGGCCCCGCAGGGCGAGGGTCCGCGCGACGACGCATCGATGACGGCCCCGTCTCGATCGACCGCCGCGACGGAGAGGATGCCCGCGCCGGCGGGAAAAAAGCCCCCGAGGGCGACGGGAGCCTGGACGCTGGAGGGGTCGGGACCGTCGTTACCGGCGGCGAAGACGGGGACGGCGCCCGTGGCGCGCAACGCCTCGATCGTCACGCGATCGCGCGGATCGCAGCTCGCCTTGCCGTGCCCCCAGGCGCCGAGCACGACGTCGGGGCCGATCTCGAAGATCAGCCACTCGGCGGCGAGCGCTGTGTTGACATTGTTGTAGCTGTTGAACTGATTCGAGAGCGCGGCCGCCCATCGCGCGCCGGGCGCGACGCCGAGCGCGCGCCCGTCGACCGGACGTCCCACCGCGCACGACAAGACCTGCGAGCCGTGCGGGACCGTGTCCGTCGGGACCGTGGAGCCGGCCACGGGGTCGTACCAGTGCGATCCCTCGCGGGTGCCTTCCCGCAAGGCGTCGTGCATGCCGATCACGCCGCTGTCGAGGCTCGCGACGACGACGCCGCGTCCGTCCACGCCGTCGCTCCAGAGCTCGCGAACGCCCAGCATCTCGACGCCCCACGAGTCGCCGGGAGGAATCGGCGGAGCGAGGCCGACGCGTTGCTGGGCTCCTGCGGCACGGCGGGCCTCGCGCACGGAGTCGTACTCGGGTTCGATGCGTGCGATCGCGGGGTGAGCCTGAAGGCGCGCAAGGGCGTCGGCGCGGAGCGAGACGAAGTAGCCGTTCCTGTGGCGGAGCGGCGCGAAATAGTCGACGTGGCCCGCGGCGAGCAACTCGTTCAGAACCGGCTCGAGAGTCGCGGAACCGCGCGCGGCCACCTCCGCGAGTGCGGCGAGGGTTTCGCGGCGGCTCTCCGCGCGGGTCAGGTTCCGCGCCCGCTGATCGGCCATCAGCGCGGCGAGATCGACGCGCTCGCGGAGATCGACGATCGTGCGGAGCCATCCGCCCGGCGTCTCGGTCGTGAGCGTCACGAACATCGGCGAAAGTTCGACGTCCGTCGCGGGGCCCGGATCCGCTTCGAGCGGGATCCGCGACGGGCGGGACGCGCCGGCGCTCTCGACCGGAGGCGGAAGGGATGCGCAGCCGAACGCGATCGAGATGACGGCCGCGGCGAAAGCGAGTCTCGACGAACCAAAGCGGGCTACCACGGAACTCCCTTCATGCCGGATCGGCGAACGGCAGGGCAGTATAGGTGGCACCTCGCGAACACCCCAAAACGCGTGCAGCCCCTACCCCGTGAGCGTACATTCCGCCGGCGCGGATGGGGATGGTCTCCTTGTCGGAGTCCCTCAAACAGTGCGACGAGACGTGCTCTCTCATCCGTCCTACTCGGAGGAAAACATGAGTCTTGTGAGGACCGGGCTTTCCGCCTTCGCCACGGTCAGCTCTCTCCTCACCTGCATCGCCCTGACCGCCTCGCCGAGTTTCGCCCAGCGCGTCAACCAGGCCGACGTCAACGACGGCCGGGATGTCGTGCGCACCGGGCGCAGCATCGGCGACGAGTTCGGACAGGGCGTCGCGATCGGCGATTTCAACGGTGACGGCAAACGGGACTACGCGATCGGGGCCCCCGCTTTCGACGGTGCGACGAGCAGCCGCCTCAACAGCGGCGCGGTCTACGTCTGGTACGGCGCCCCTCCCTTCGACCGCACGATCGACCTCGGCGATACGGGCAGCGCCGACCTCGTGATCTACGGTGCGGAGGACGCCGACGGGGTCGGAGAGACGCTCGCGTTCGCCGATCTGGACCAAGACGGCACCGACGACCTCATCATCGGCGCGCCCGGCGGCGACGGTCCCGAAGGAATCGACGCCGATGGAGACGGCACGATCGAAGAGCAGGGCCTCTCCGCGAGCGGCGAGGTCTACGTGCTCTTTGGCGGCCGCGTCCGCCCCGCCGCATTCGACCTGGCTCGGCCCGATCGCAGCAAATCGCGCGCCGACTTCTGGGTCTACGGCGTCGACGCCGGCGACCGGCTCGGCGACAGCATCGCCGTCGGCGACATCGACGGCGACGGCAATCCCGACCTGATCATGGGCGCCTCGGCGGCCGACGCGACGGGCAACGCTCGCGAGAGCGCCGGCGAAATCCACATCCTGCTCTCGACGCAGACCGTCTTCGCGGATGGCGAGCGCGGACTTCGCGCGACTCCCGCCGACGTGGTCATCGACGGGCCCTCGTACGACTTCGACGGCGACGGCACGGCCAATGACAGCGCGGCCGAGTTCGCGAACCTCGGTCGAGTCGTGGCCGTGGGCGACGTCACCAATGACGGCACCGCGGACATCCTCTTCCAGCTTCCGCGCAATCGCGGACCGGCCACCAATCGCCCCAACGCGGGCGGCGTGGGCGTTCTGCCCGGCAGCGCGTCCTTGCTGCCCAGCTACGACCTCAACGTGGCGAACTTCCGCATCGTCCACGGATCGTCGAGCGGTGACGACGCCGGCGCGGCCATCGCCGTCGGCGACGTCGACGGGGACGGCATCCGCGATCTCGTCGTGGGCGCGCCTTTCGCCGACTGGGACTTCGACGCCTCGGGCAACGCGCAGCGGCTCGAGACCGGCGAGGTCTCGGTCGTGTGGGGACCGGTTCCCTCATCGACGGATCTGAATGCCTGCCAACTCGCCGGTGGAGCCACCGCTCCGTCGTCGTGCTGGATGATCCGGGGCCAGGGTTCCCAGGACGGCTTCGGACAGTCCGTCGCCATCGCCGATCTCGACAACGACACGCGTCAGGATCTCGTTTTCGGGGCGCCGTTCTCGGCGTCTCGCGACAACCTCCGCGACAGCGGCGGCGAGGTCTGGCTGCGCTGGGGCACGGGATCCCGGCCGACGACGGTCGTCGACTTGGTATCCGCGTCGGGCCCGGTTCTCTGGGGCGGCGCGACCGGCGACGGCTTCGGCCTCGCTCTCGCCGTCGGCAACCTCGACGGTACGCTCGGCGCGGACTTGCTCATCGGAGCGCCCTTCCGAGACGGTGCCGACCTTGGTTCCGGCGTGCGCTCCAGCGTGGGCGCCGCGTATCTGACGGGCCTCTACGACCGCGACTTCGACAACTTCCGCGACCTCTGGGACAACTGTCCGGCGCTTTTCAATTCGAGCCAAGCCGACGCCGACGGCGATCTCTGGGGCGACACCTGCGACAACTGCTCGAGCATCCCGAATCGAGACCAGAAGAACAGCGACAACGACGGCTTCCTGGGCGACGTCTGCGACAGCGACGACGACAACGACCTTCTCAACGACCAGGACGGCGACGGCACCAATGACCCGTGCGACACGGGAGTGTT
>CAZPJJ010000272.1:0-5947 GCA_964586535.1 uncultured Acidobacteriota bacterium
TCCACGTCACGGGTCCCCTCGCCGAGAACACCGCCACCCGATCGCCCTCGTCCGTCGCGCCCACCGCGATCGCGGCCGGTACGTCGGCGGGCGTGCGCACGTTGTCGGGCTCGCCGCCGTAGCCGTCGTTGCCGGCCGCCACGACGACGATCGTCCCCATCGCCGTCGCCGCCTCGACGACGCGCCGCCACGTCGCGCGGTCGGGGCCCCACGCATGCCGCCACCCGAGGCTGAGCGAGATCACGTGCGCGCCGTTCGCCGCCGCGTACTCGATCGCGCGCCACACCGAGAGCTCGTTCGCCGTCGAGAGCCCCGCGCGCAGCACCATCACCTTCGCGCCGGGTGCCATCCCCGCGCGGAATCCCGCGCTGCCGTCGCCCGCGACCGTCCCCGCGCAGTGCGAGCCGTGGCCCGAGCGATCGTCGCCGGGATCGCCGGGCGGCGCGCCGGGCGCGGTCGTGAAGTCCCATCCCGCGAGATCGTCGACGTACCCGTTGCCGTCGTCGTCGATGCCGTTGAGGTCGTCGGCGTCGCGCGGCGCGCCGTCGCCATCGAGATCCTCGCCCGGGTTGACCCAGATGCGCGACGCGATGTCGGGATGTTCGAAGCAGACGCCCGCGTCGATGACGGCGACGACGACGCCCGTGCCGTCCAGCCCGAACTCCCGCCACACGCGCGGCGCGTCCATCTTCGCGACGCCCCAGTCGACGGCGCCCGGATGCCGTGCCTCGGGCACCTCGAGGCGCGGCCGCCACGTGCCGCCCTCCCGCGGCCCGCTGCGGCGACCTCGCACGGCGCCGCTCTCGAACACCGGCCGCTCGATGGCGAGGCTCAGCGACGCGATCTCGCCGCGCCTCGCGAGGGCGCGAATGACCGCGGGCGGCGCCTCGACGCCGAGCGCGTTGGCGATCCAGAGCGGGCGCACGATGACGGCGTCGGAGGCGTCGGGGGATGCGATGGAAGCGGTGGCGTCGGTGGCACTCGCGGCACGCAGCGCGGCCGCCAGCGGGGCCTGTGTCGCCAGGGCGTGCGCCCGCAGCCGCGACGCGATGCGGGTGCGACGGGCGGCGCGGGCGCGGTCGCTGTCGCTGATGTCACCGTCGCTGCTGGCGTGGCTGCCGGCGTCGCGTGCGGTCTCGGCGACGATCGCGTCGAGTTCCTGCGCGGGAAGCTGATCGCGGAGCACCGCGATCACCGAGAGCCGCTCGCCGGCGCGCGCCTCGTCGAGCGCCGCGGCAAGCGCGGGGTCGATTCGCGGGAGAGCCTCGGCGCCGGTCGCGCCCGCGCTCAAACGAGGAGTGGGGCCCGCGCCATGGGTCGCGCTGGCGCTCGATCCGGCGGCTGACGACGACGGCGAATCCGCGGCGAAGACAGCCGCCGCGACGATCGCCCCCCCGAGCGCGACCGCTCGAGCGAGCACGCGCGCGGCACGGCGGGCATCCCGTGTCGGCACTCTTCGCATGACGCGCGAAAGATACGCCGACGCCATCGACGGGGATATCGCAACGCTCGCGCGGCTAGGCCGAGCCCGCCGCGATGTCAGCGCGTGGACGCCTGGGGGGCGGTCTTCGTGGTCGTGGACTTCGGTGCGCCCGCTTTCGGCACCGGCGCCGGGGCCGGTTTCTCGCCGGCCGGCGCGGCGTCGCGCACCTCGCGCGTCGCCATCCCGAAGAGCAGCGTGATGCGCTCCTCGGTGACCTTCACGCCCTGCGTCGTCAAGAGCACCTGCGTGCGACGCCCGCCGCGCGGTTGGATGACGGTGTCGTGGGTGCGCGGCAGCGAGATCGGCGGCATGAGTCCCGCGAGATCCGGGAACGCTGCGAGCGCGCCCAAGCCCGTCGCGCGCACCGTGCGCAGGACGACGACGCCGTCCGATTCGCGGATCTCGGGGACCATGCGCAGCGCGATCATTCCTTCGACCGCGAGCTGCGGCAGTCGCAGACCCATCTCCGCCTCGACGCCCCCATCCACGAAGAGCACGCTCTTGGGCGGCACCATCTCGACGACGACACTCCCCACACCGGGGATCGCGAAGTTCCGCGACGCCGGGGTCGCCGCGGCGATCAGGCTCGCCAGCGCCCCGCGATCGAGCGAGAGCTCCCCCGCGCCCGTCCCCGCGCCCGCCGCTGCCGTCGCCATCGCCATCGCCAGCACCGCGATTCCCGCGGCTACCAGACGTCTCATCGCGCGCTCCTCCCTGGCTAGGCCGCGGCGCGTCCCCACGACGCCGCTTCCTCGACCGTCAGCGCACGGTACCGCCGAACCTCCCCCCGAGCACGCGCACCCCGCTCACCCCGGGGACAGTCGAGATACGGGGACAGGCGACTTAGAGGGACAGTCACCTTAAGTCGCCTGTCCCTCTAAGTCGCCTGTCCCTCTAAGTCGACTGTCCCCGTATCTCGGCTGTCCCTATGGTGCCGCCGCCGAACCAGCGATAGAGAACGGGGAGCACGACGAGAGTGAGCAGCGTCGACGAGATCACGCCTGCCACCACCACCACCGCGAGCGGCCGCTGCACCTCCGAGCCGACGCCGCTCGCCCACACCATGGGCACGAGGCCGAGCGCCGTCGTCGCGGCCGTCATGAGCACGGGCCGCAGGCGCAGCTCGGCGCCCTCGAGGATCGCGCGCTCGCGGGACATGCCCTCCGCTTCGAGCGAGCGGAAGAACTCGATCATCACGATGCCGTTGAGGATCGCGATGCCGAAGAGCGCGATGAATCCGACCGACGCGGAGACCGACAGGTACATCCCCGAGAGCTTCAGACCGAAGATCCCCCCGACCAACGCCAGCGGGATGTTCGCGAGAATCAGCAGCACCGGCCGCAGCGACTGGAACTGCAGGTAGAGCAGGATCACCACCAGCACGAGCGCCAGCGGCACGACGATCGCAAGGCGCGCCATCGCCCGCTGCTGCTGCTCGAACTGCCCGCCCCACTCCACGTAGTAGCCCGTCGGCAGGCTCACCTCGCGCGCGATGCGCTCCTTCGCCTCCGCGACGAAGCCGCCGATGTCCCTTCCCACGACGTTCATCTCGATGACGAGCCGCCGCTTGCCGTTCTCGCGCGAGATCTGCGCCGGCCCGTCCACGAGATCGATCGTCGCCACCTCTTGGAGCGTCACCCGCTCACCCGTGGGCGTGAAGAGCGGAAGCTGCTCGAGATTCTCGAGCCGCGCCGTGAACTCCGCGGGCAAGCTGACGACGACCCCCGTGCGCCGGTCGCCCTCGGGCACCGTCGTCACGACGCGGCCGCCCATGGCCGTCTCGATGAGTTCGCGCACCTGCGCCACCGAGACGCCGAAACGCGCCATCCGCCGCCGCTGCATGCGGATCTGCAGATAGCCCAGCCCCTCGACGGCCTCGGCCTTCACATCGACCGCCCCGGGAATGGCATCCACGACGCGCGCCATGCGCTCGCCTAGCGTCACGAGTTCGCCCAGATCCTCGCCCACGACCTTGAGTGCGATCTGCGACTTGACGCCCGAGACGAGTTCGTCGACGCGCATCTGAATCGGCTGCGTGAATCCAAACTCGACGCCCGGAATCTGCGCCAGCTTCCCGCGCAGCGCCGCCACCAGGCCGTCCTTGTCGCCGGCGGTCGTCCACTCCTCGCGCGGCTTCAAGAGCACATACACGTCACTCTCGCCGACTCCCATCGGATCCGCCGAGATGTCCGAGCGCCCCGTGCGCGAGACGACCCCCGTGACTTCGGGAAGCTCCATGATCGCCGCCTCGACGCGCTGGACGACATCGAGCGACTGCCGGAGCGAGACCGACGGGATCTGGAACGGCTGCACGACGATCGACCCCTCGTCCATCTGAGGCAGGAACTCCGTGCCCAAGGTCGGCACGAGCAGCCCGGCGATGACGAGCAGCGTGACCGCAACGCCCACGACCAGCCAGGGGCGCGCGAGGTGCCACGCGAGCACGGGACGATAGAGTCTGCGCACCACGTCCGCGGGATGCGGAATGCGGCCGCCGCCGAAAATAGGCGCGCGCCGCAGCAGAACCGCGCTGATCGCGGGGATGACCGTCAGCGTGAGCGCCAGCGCGCAGACGAGCGCGATCGAGATCGTGTACGCGAGCGGCGCGAACATCCGCCCTTCGAGACCTTGGAGCGACGCGATCGGCAGGAAAACGACGATGATCGTCAGCACGCCGAAGAAGACCGGACGCGCCACTTCGACGGACGCGCGGCGTACCAGCGCGACGCGATCGAAGTCGTCGTCCTTCTCCTCGCCCAGCAGGCGCACGGCGTTCTCCACGAGCACGATCGCTCCGTCGCCGAGCATTCCGATCGCGATCGCGAGTCCCGAGAGCGTCATCAAGTTCGCGCTCAGGCCCCATTGTTCCATCACGAAGAACGTGGCCAGCGCGGCGAGCGGAAGCTGAATGACGACGATCAAGGCCGAGCGCACGTGCCCCATGAAAAAGACCAGCACGAGCACGACGAGCAGGGCTCCCTGCAGGAGCGCGCCCCGGACCGTGCCGAGCGCCGTCTCGACGAGATCCTTGCGGTCGTAGAAGGTGCGGATCGTCACGTCTTCGGGAAGCGAGGCGCGGACCTGGTCGAGCTTCGCGCGGATGCCGTCGACGACGTCTCGCCCGGATGCGCCGCGCAGCATGAGCACGATGCCCGCGACCGCCTCGCCCTTCGCGTCGCGGCTGATCGCGCCCTGGCGGATCTCGGGCGCGATCACGACCCTCGCGACGTCGCCGACGAGCACGGGCACGCTCTCGCGGTAGGCGATGACGGTTTCTTCCAGGTCCGCGGCATCGCGAATCCAACCGTCGCCGCGCACCACGAACTGCTCGCCGCCGCGCTCGAGATAGGATCCTCCCGCGACGCCGTTCGAGGCCGCGACCGCGTCGGCGAGTTCCTGCACCGTCACGCCGAAGCGCCGCAGGCTGTCCGGATCGGCGACGACGTGGAATTGCCTGACGTATCCGCCGAACGAGTCGACGCCGGCGACGCCGGGGACGGTGCGCAGGATGGGCCGCACGACCCAGTCGTGCAGCGTGCGCAGTTCCATCAGGTCGCGCGTCTCGCTTTCGAGCGTGTACTGGAAGACCTCGCCGAGCCCCGTCGAGATCGGGCCGAGGTTCGAATCCGCGCCCTCGGGCAGATCGTCGCGGATGCTGAAGAGACGTTCCATGACGAGCTGGCGCGCGAAATAGATATCGGTGCCGTCCTCGAAGACGACGGTGACCATCGAGAGCCCGTACTTCGAGAGCGAGCGCACCTCGACCGAGTGTGGCAGTCCGGCGCAGGCTTGCTCGATCGGATACGTGACGAGTTGCTCCACTTCCAGCGGCGAGAGCGTCGACGCCTGCGATATCACCGTCACCTGGACGTTGGTCACCTCGGGGAACGCATCGATCGGCAGGTCGCGATAAGAGAACCAGCCCGCTGCGGCGAGAATCGCGGCGAGCGCGATCACGACGACGCGATGGCGCAGCGCGAGATCGATGAGGGCGTTCATCTCACGGCTCCTCGCCCGTTCCGGCGAGGAGCGCCGATTTCAACAGAAAGACTCCCTCGACCGCGACTTCCTCCCCCTCCCGCACGCCGCTGGCGATCTCGTAACGAGATCCGTTGAACGCGCCGAGTTGCACCGCCCGTGCCTCGAACGACTCGGGCCCGCGACGCACGAAGACGTAGTCACCGTCGCCGATGCGAATCACGGCCTTCTCGGGCACTGAGGGGCTCTGGCGCTCCTCGCCGTGCATGAGCTGCCCTTGGACGTAGAGCCCGGGCACGATCGTGGCGGGTGCGCGCTCGATCGTGGCCCGCACCGTCATCGTCCGCGTCTGGGGATCGACGTTGGGAATCGGCGTCAGGACGCGCGCGCGACCCATCGCCTCCGGTCTGCCGACCGCGGAGAACTCGACGACGTCGCCCGCGGCCACACGCGGCGCATCGTTCGGGTTGATCTGCAATTGCACTT
>CAZPJJ010000273.1:0-5938 GCA_964586535.1 uncultured Acidobacteriota bacterium
GGCGCTTTCTGGGCCGGTGCCGGAGGCGAGGACGCCACCGCCTGCGCGGTGCGCGGCGCGAGCCCCTGGGCCATCGCTCTCACGTCGCGCAGCACCGCCTCGTCCGAGAGGAACCGGCGGCCGCCCGAATCGCGGCGCGCGAGGTCGGCGAGCTCTCGGGCGCGCGCCACGAACGATGCGTCGACGGGCGTGATCTTCGCGCGCTTGAGCGCGGGAACGAGGCGCGTGCCGACGCACTCGAGAGCGCGCGGAATCTCCTCGCGGACGAGCCATCCGCGCCACTGGTCGTTCATGCGTTCGGGGTCGAAGAGGTCGCGGCCACAACCCGAGGGAATGCCGCCCGCCGGCTCCCAGAGCGTGGCGAGCGTCTCGCGTAGCACGCCGACGTTGGGCTGTTCCGCCAGCCACGCCGCGCGTCCGCGCACGAGAGCCATCGTGACGCGGCGCGCGCGCAGTTCGTCGTCGCCGATCGAGGCGATGCCGCCGCGGCGCGCGTTCGTGAGCATCGCGACGAGCGGCGTTTCGTCCGCGCGCGCGACGAGTCCCGCCACCTCGATTCGCTCTTCGAGCAAGAGGGCAAGCTGCGCTCTCGCGTCGTCGAGTTCGGCGAGGCGCATGTCCTCGGCGTGGCGCGTGCGAGCGCGCTCGCCGCCGTCGCACGTCAGCCCGGCGCGCAGCGCGTCGGCGAGGCGATGCAGGCGCTCGGCGGCGGCGTGGCGCGCGCGGATGTCGCCGCCGCCCCATGCGGCCACTGCGTCGTGCCGCGCGGCGAGCCAGCGGCAGCGCACGGAGTCGTCGCACGGATCGACGATCGCCTCCTGCGTGCGGTCGGTGCACTTGTCTGGGAGTTTCGCGAAGGCCTCGGAGAGCGCGGGCGTGAGGCGCTCGCGGCCGTCGATGGCCAGCGCGAGATTGGCCTGGCGCAGCGGCTCGGCGCTCGCGCGGTCCGAGGCGTCGCCGCGCAACGAGATCGCCCAGGCAGGCGCTGCGCAGATCACAGAGGCGACGAGAAGCGAGAGCGAGGCGCGTGCGGTCATCGTCCGGCTCCTCCGTCGATGCTCACGAAAACGGGATCGCGAGCGAGGAGCGCCTCGATGGCGCGTTCGGCCTCGGGTGCGGAGAGCTCCGTGGATGCCCGGTAGAGGGCGCTCGCGCGGTCGATCTCGGCGAGCGCGTCGACCAACTGCACGGAGAGGGCGGGAGCATCCGCGCCCTCGGCCGCGAGAGCGTCGAGCGTCTGCATCGCCTCCTCGGCGACGACATCCGCTTGCCGTGGGCGCGCGCCGGTCGCGACGACTTCGTCGCGCCGCGCGAGGAGACGTTCTCTTTCGCTTCGAGCGAGCTCTTCGAGATGAGTCCCGAGCAGGTCGCGCACGAGTTCGCGCCGGTCGCCTTCTTCGCGGCGCAGGATCAGCGCCGACACGGACTCGCGCCAGCCTTGCTGCTCCGCGATCGCCTGGGCTTGAGCCCGCAGCGCTTCGTCTTCGGGTGCCTCGCGAAGCGCCAGGAGGCCCGCGACGAGGAGCAGGACGAAGATGACCACACCGCCCGCGATCGAGATCAGCACCCCCGGGGGCGGCAGCTTGCGCGTCGAGAGCTGGCGGCGCGTCGTGCGCCGCGCTTGATCGAGGATCGGCCGCGCTTCGTCTTCGGCGCCCAGCCGAATCGCTTCGCGACAGCTCGCGACGACGCCTAGCGTGTCGCCCTGCGCGAGCAGCGCGCGCGCGCGATCGAGATGCTCCTCGATGCGGCGCTCGAGACGTGCGAGGGCATCGCGCGCGCGGAGCGCGTCACCGTCGTCGGCCGCGCCCCCTCCGGCCTCGAAACTGGCGAGCGCCTCGCGAAGCGTGGAGAGGCTATCGGAACGAATCGCGGCGCGTAACGCGGCGTTGCCCGCCGGGATCGCAGTGGATCCTGTCAGGCCGGTCGGCTCGAAGTCCGCGTCGGCGTCTCCGGCCGCCAGGGCCGGAGCGACGGAGACGGGCTCGTCGTCCAGCATGGGCGCGACGGTCGCCAGCGCGGCGGCGCGCCCTTGGAGCGCGGCGACGGCAGCCATGTCGCGCGCTTTGAGCGCGTCGATCGAGCCCTGCGCGATTCCCCACCCCGCGGCGGCCAGTCCCTCGTCGCCCAGAACGATCATCTCGGCGTGGAGCGCGCCGTGGGCGAAGCCCTTGCGATGCGCCACGCGCATCTTCGAAGCGAGCGGGTCGAGGATGCCGGCCGAAGAGACCTTGCCGGGCACGAGCCTCTCCACAAGCAACGGCCCATCGGGAACTTCGTCGATGACGACCCGGCCGAGGACCTCGTCGGGCAGGACGCGGCGCACGATGCCCCAATGCGCGGCCTGGGCCTCGTCGAGGGGCGGCTCGTCCCGGTCGGGCGGAAGGACGATTCCGATCGCGCGTCCGACGCCCTCCTCATCGTTGAGGAGCGCGGCCACGAGGCCACCCGGTGCAGCGATGGGACGCTCGACGACCCAGCCACACCCCATGGGCGTACCGGGCTCGAGCACGACGGCGGTTTCGGTGTTCGTGCTCACGGTTCCCTCGATCTCCTTGCGGCAATCTAGGTTCCGGAGGCTCGCCCCGTCTCCCTCCATCGTGAGACCATGTCGACATGTTCGAAACGCGCCGCCGCCTGCCTTTTCTGGCCCCGCGGGGGGTTTTCGCGCTCGTCTCCGCGGGGCTGATCGGGCTCTCGCTCGGCGCGTGCAGGCCCGCGCCCCCTGCCGGCGACACGGACTCGGCGGCAGGGGATTCCGGCGAGACCGCCCTCCCCAGCGGCGGGGGCGGTGCGCCGCGGACCGCGCCGCGGGCCGCGCTCGATCCTCGCGATGTCCTCGCCGTTCGCTGGCCCAGCGCGTTTCGCGTCGTCGATTCGGGCGCTTTCGGCCCGGACGCGCTTCCGGTCGTCTGGTACCACCTCGAGAGCGCGAATGCCGATCCAAAGGACGCCGTCGCCGCGCTGCTCGAAGCATTGCGACCGCTCGCCGGAGAGATCGCCATCGAAGACCTGATGCGCGATGCGGACTCGGGCACGGTCGTCGGACAACTGCGCGGATCGGCGCTCGCGGCTTCCGCGACGGGCCGCGCCGCTCGCGGCGTGACGACCATGCGCGCCACGATCGAAGTGCTACCGCGCTGAGGTCAGGCCTCCGGATACCAAGTGCTGACGATCTGGTAGGTCCGGCGGAGACGTGCGATTTCCGACGACCAGAGCGGCGAAGACGCGGCGTCGAACTCGTGCTGCGCGTGATTCAGGTGATCGAGCGCCCGCTCGTAACGCCGGGGATCGCCGTCGGCGAGCACGCGCTCGGCGAGATGGACGTGGAGGCGCGCGGCGATCTCGGGATGCCGGTCGCGGAAGGCCTGGGCCGCGCGCTCGAGCGTACGAACCGAGGCCGCGAAGATCGAGTGGGGCGCGCTCTCGAGGCGATGCGCGAAGCGTTCGGCATCCTCGGCCGCGACGACGACGGAAACGAAGGCCGTCGCGTCGGCGCTCGCCTCGACGGAATCGAGGGCCCGGCGCTTCCACTCACCACGGGTCGTCTCGCCGACCGAGTCGAGCAGACGCCGGTAACTGGCCGCTCCCGGCTCGCGGAGGAAGGCCTCCCACGCGGCGTCAGCCGCTTCGCGGCGCCGGTCGAGGTGGACGAGCAGCTTGATGCGCAGGTCTTCGATCGATGCGCGGTCGGTGCCGCGGGCGAAAGCGAGGCCGCGTTCGAGCCAGCGCAGCGCGTCCTCGATGCGCCCCTCGCGGACGAGGCGCGTGGCCGCGACCAGCACACCGTGGCCATCGCGTCCGTCGGGCCGGCAGAGCGTCAGGAATCCGTCGAGGTCGCCCAGCGCCTCCGCGACTTCGCGGAGGGCGCTCTCGACGCGCTCGGCGAGCGGATCCGGATGGACGTCGTCCTCGGTGCCGCCGAGGACGAGAGGGCGTGCCGCTCGACGCTGCTCGACGAGCGGAACGAGCAGTTCGCGGAGCGCCTGCAGGCCCGCCGCGCCGAGGGCTTCTTTGGACTCGACGATCAGACGCGTCGTGACGGCGCCCGAGTCTTCCATGACCCACGCGAAGATCTCGCGCGCGAGCGCCTGCCTGTCGCGCGAAGGAACCTCGCTCCACGCGCGCGCCCATTCGAGGAGGATGTCCTGGATCATCGCGCAGAGGACACCGTCGCGATCGTCCGATTCCTCGAGGCGCGCCCAGCCGAGCCAGGCGATCTCTTGCATCAGATCGAGAGCTCGCTCGGGATTGCCGCCGCCGAGAAGACGCGAGATCGAGCGCACGATGTGGCGCACGTCGGCGGCGACCTTGGGCACTTCGAAGCGCCGCAGGAACCGGCCGGGGCGCAGGCCCGCGAGCGCAGCCTGGCGATAGAGCCGCAGGTCCAGGTCGGTGGGATCTTGCGAGAGCGCCGTGAGCTTCGAGACGACGATCGGATCATGCGCGGCCAAGTCGAGCAGAAAGCGCGTGAGCCGGTACTTCGGCATCGTCAGCAGGTGCGTCTCGAGCGCGCCGAGTTCTCCGGCCGGGAGCACGCTGCTCGTCGCGGCGCTCGCCGAACCCGGCGGGGGCGCGTCCCCCGGAAGGCTCGGGCGCGTGATGGTCGCGGAGACGGGCTCTGACGAAGACGCAGTGGGCGTGACGACACCCGACGTGCGCGCGGCCTGCCGCTCGAGACCGTCGATCATCGTGGGCTCGGCCACGAGCGTCATGAGCGTCGCGCCGACGTGCCAACAAATGCCCCGGTTGTAGGGGCACGAGCACTCGGGCTCGAGTTCGCCATCGTGCAGGCGAAGGACGCAGTGGTAGGGCGTGGCCGACGATCCGGAGACGTGCGCGCGCAGCGACGAGCCGTCCACCCAGATCTCGTCGAGACGGCGCTCCTCGGCGTAGGCCTCGGCACGGCGCACGACGTTTTCGCGACCGAGGAGGTCGACGATGTCGTTCGGTTTGAGGCTGCGGAGATAGCGCAAAAGGGGCATCGCGCTCATGGCGCGGAGTCTAGCATCGCGACCCGCGCTCGACTCAAGCGGGGGACCTCCACCCGACTCCCGGCGCGGCGCTCTTTCGCATGGCCGCGCCCCCCGGCCGGGGCCTATGTTCGGCCCGGAGACAAATGTCGGGTGGATTCATCGGAAAGGCCCGGTGGGCGTCGATACGCGGCGACTATGCGGCGGCGGGTGATCTGTATCGGCTGGGCGGCCAGCTCGATCGCGCGCTGCGCATGTACGTCAAAGGGAAGCACCACCGTGAGGCCGCTGAACTCGCCAACGAGACGGGGGACTATGCCCTCGCGAGCCTGGAGTACGAGTTGGGCGGCATGCCCGTGAGCGCGGCCGAGGCGGCGCTTCGCGCGGGCGACCGGCAACGTGCCGCTAGGCTCTATTTGGCGGCCGGGCAGACGCGCAAGGCCGCCCAGGTTCACGAAGAGGCGGGCCGGCACGAGGCGGCCGCGACGCTTTACGAGCATGCGGGGGATCTCTCGCGGTCCGTGCACCTCTATCTCGAGGCGCGCAAGCCCGACAAGGCCGCGCGCGTGCTCGAATCGCTCATGAAGGAAGAAGACGGCGCGATCGAGCGCCGGGAGATCATCGGACTCGCGGCGCGCTGCGGTCAGCAGTTCCTGGCAACCGGACAACCGGAACCTGCGGGACGCTGGCTCGAGCGCGCGGGCCGCTCGCGCGAAGCGGCGCGCGCGTGGGAGCGGGCCGGCCGCGCCGAGCGCGCCATTCGCGCCTACCTGGACGCGGGCGAAGCGGATCAGGCGGCGGCCATCGCGGAGAAGCTCGACCCGGGGACGATCGACACGCTGCTCGCGGCAGAGGCATTCCGCAGCGCATCGCGCTGGGCGGAGGCGGGGGCGCTCTACCTCGAGGCGGGGCGGCCGCAGGACGCGGCGATCTGCCTCGAGCGGCTGGGCTGCGTGGCCGAGGCT